>JAQGHC010000009.1 GCA_028289015.1 Candidatus Saccharimonadota bacterium
GTCGAACTAAAAAACGATAACCACACTCCACACGAGAGCTTGATTGCGATGCTTGGATTTATTGAGGGTCGACTCGAAATGGACACTGTGGCGCCATATGTTGTGACTGTACAGGGAGTGATCCAGACACTTGACGATACCGAGCACTTGTACTACAGAGAACATTCGGATCTCATAGGGTACCACGCGGGCCTGCGGTTTGCTTCGTATCCTTACGTACAGAATGGTTTACTGACACATAAAGAAGAGGGTGAGCTAATGATCGAATTGAATGTTATCGGTAAAAATAAAAAAGATTCGCTACGTCCGGTTCTTATTCCAGTTCGTAATATACGAAAAATGTATTCTATTCGCGAGTCACTCCAAAAATAATCTAGGCACTCGGTGGGATTAATACCTTCTACGTCTCTAGATATATGTCACTATTTCTGTTAAAATAAGTATATAGCGCTTTTTTTATGTCTAAAAATAGCAGGCAGTAATAATTTAAGAGGAAGAGACAACACCCTATGGCAGAAAAAACCGTCCCCCTAAAGGACTTTCGTAATATCGGTATTATCGCGCACATTGATGCTGGTAAGACCACAACAACAGAAGGTATTTTGTACCGTACTGGTATTAATCACAAAATCGGTGAGGTGCGTGGTGCTGGTGGCGATAGTGCGACTACTGACTGGATGGCGCAGGAAAAAGAACGTGGAATCACGATTACTTCTGCTGCTGTGACGTGTTTTTGGAAGGGTCACAAGATTAATATCATTGACACCCCAGGTCACATTGACTTCACTGCCGAAGTAGAACGATCACTCCGTGTTCTTGACGGTGCGGTGACTATCTTTGACGGCAAAATGGGTGTTGAAGCGCAGTCTGAAACTGTATGGCGCCAAGCGAACAAGTACGGCGTGCCTCGTATTTGTTTCATTAACAAGATCAATCAAACTGGTGGTGATTTCTACAAATCACTTCAAAGCATTCATGCTCGTCTTTCAAAGAATGCTCTTCCTGTCCATCTGCCAATTGGATTCGAAAAAGACATCAACGGTCTTATCGACCTTGTTGAAATGAAGGCTTACACATACGGTGACTATACCGATAAAGCACTTGTTGAAGGTGAAATTCCTGCAGATATGCTTGAAAAAGCTACAAATGCTCGTAGTCTGTTAGTTGAAGCAGCTGTTGAAGCGGACGACGAATTATTCGAACGATTCCTTGAACAAGGTGAAGAATCAATCTCTATCGATGACCTAAAATCTGGTCTTCGTAAGCGTGTTCTTGCTGGCGACTTCTTCCTTGTGTCAGGTGGTGATGGCCGTGGCGTTATTGTCGAGAAACTTCTTGATATCATGACTGATTACCTACCTAGTCCTCTTGATGTTGACGCAATCTGGGGTACTAACCCTAAGACTGGTGACGAAGTTTCACGCAAGCCAGACGAAAAAGAACCAATGGCGGGACTTGCATTTAAAATTGCTACCGACCCATTTGTTGGTAAGTTGATCTTTGTTCGTGTCTACAGTGGTAAATTAACTGCTGGTTCATACGTTCTAAACACGACAACTGGCGAAAAAGAACGCGTCGGCCGTATCGTTCGTATGCATGCCGACAAGCGTGAGGAAATCGATTCTGTGAGCGCTGGTGACATCGCGGCAGTTGTCGGACTAAAGGGTACTTTTACCGGTCACACGTTGACTGATACTGCACACCCGATCGCACTTGAATCAATTACTTTCCCAGATCCACCGGTATCTATTGCTGTTGAGCCAAAAACCAAAGCTGACCAGGAAAAAATGGGTATTGCCTTGCAGCGTCTTGCTGAAGAAGATCCAACTTTCCGTGTACATACCGACGATGAGACTGGTCAGACGATCATGTCAGGAATGGGTGAGCTTCACCTCGATATTCTTATTGATCGCATGAAACGTGAATTCAACGTTGAGGCAAATATCGGTGAACCACAAGTAGCCTTCCGTGAATCCATTAAGGGTACTTCAGAAGTTCAAGGTAAGCACGCCAAGCAATCTGGTGGACGTGGTCAGTACGGTGACGTATGGATCCGTTTCGAGCCTAACGAACCAGGCAAGGGCTTTGAATTTACCGACGCCATCAAGGGCGGTGTTGTTCCTCAGGAATACCGTAAGCCTGTCGAACAAGGTGTCCGTGAAACGCTTGAGGGCGGTGTTATCGCTGGTTATCCAGTTGTCGACATCAAAGCGACACTTTATGACGGTAGCTATCACGACGTCGACTCAAGCGAGCTTGCCTTTAAGTTGGCTGGTCATCTTGCGACACGTGAAGGTATCAAGGCTGCCAAGCCAATCCTTCTTGAGCCTGTTATGAAAGTTGAAGTGACGACGCCCGAAGATTTCATGGGTGACATCATCGGCGACCTTAACTCTCGCCGTGGCCGCATCGACGCCATGGAAGATCTAATGGGCGGCGCAAAGCTAATCAAAGCTTTCGTCCCACTAGCTAGCATGTTTGGCTACACTGGCGACATTCGCTCAATGAGCCAAGGTCGCGCAGCTAGCACGATGGAACTTGCCAACTACGAAGAAGTACCACCAAACGTTGCACAGGAAATCATCGAAAAGCGCGCAAGTAAGTAACCACTTGACCGCATCGATTATAATTACCGCTAGAGATGGCGGTAATTTTATATAAGCAGAGACTTTACGTATATATTACGATAATAATTCAATCGCACGGTTAAGTCGTAAGGTGAGTGTTGTGTATGGAGGAGTTTTGAATTCTGCATTATACGTCATGTACACTCAAAACCCTTCGCATAAGGAACTGTATGAGAAAATTTATACACTCATGGAGAGGGCACTGAAGACGGACGCAGATTTTGCCTGCCAACGAGCCTGTTAAGCAAGTTTATCAACCATGATCTTGGTCCTTTGTCTGTCGGATTTAAAGCTTTACATGAAGTATCTCGGAACAGATATGCGTCAAAAAAGAGCAACGGATCATCGGTAGTGTACCGGCGATTATTGCTTGGGTGGCGACGGTGGCGCTTATGACATACATGCCCTGAATGATTATGTGCCCTTTTTCTGTCGTTGCTCACATCTGGTTGTTTTATATTAGCCTAATTTTACATAAAAAGCGCTACAATACAATTATGAGTGAGTCCGGATCTAAAAACGAGTTTGAGTATATTGAACCAAGCCCAATTATGCGTTATTACAATGACATCAGTATTTACGTCTCTACTAAATCGGTCATTATGTCTATTGACGAACTTGTAGTAAAGTTCCCAGTAAACCAACGTGACGTGGTGCAAAAGATGATCGAAAGCGATACCATGCCCTTTGATTGGGAGTTGGATAACAACCAGGTCATTGCGAAAGAAAAACTATCATTACTACCGCTATCCATCATTGCGCCCGAATTAGAAAAATCCAGTTGCGACCTTGATGATATGAAAGCGTGGTATGCCGAATGTATAAAAGGTATTCGGATGGTGACGAAAGACATACATACGAAAGAATGCCTACGTCATCGTCAGCCTGGTCATGAAATGTGCGACTTTAGTACGACTTGCCCGCAGCGATATATTGAGCAATTTCTCGTAGGTCCAGCGGTCGATACTGATTTTACAAAGGACATTTATAAATCAGCACCAAAGCGCGAATTTACCATCGTACGTAACAAATTAGCGCTTGCGATGCGTTTTAGTGTACTGACATTTGACGAAAGTTCCGACCTTATGGAAGTATATACCGATCGCTACGTGGAATTTATCTCAAAGGTTGCGGCAAATGAGCCTGACAGTATTTCTTAAGCTTAAACCTATTTATATCGATATATAATTAAGTATGAACGAACGTCAATCTAGCTACGGCGAATATGGGCAGTCATCAAGTCCGGTACTGGACGTATTTAGGCGCAATTTAAATACGCTCACTAACGAAATTAGTTTAGGTATGGCGTTTCAAGAATATATACGTGACGAATTACATGTAGATGAAATCGAGGCGGACATGCTTCATCAGCAGATGCAACAAAAAGGTATACTTTCTGAAGCAAGCGACTTAGACGTGGGGTGTGAAGAGCTGAAGAACGAATATCGTATCGCGCTGTTTACACAGATTCGTCCGCGGTATCTTTTACGTCATACTACAGATGAATATGATGAATGGTTGCAAGAGGCTATTGGTGTCATGCTTGCTGATAATAGCCATCACGATCTGGATATATGCTTAAGGACGAATGGACGGGATGCGACGGAGTGTGAGCAGGGGCAATGCCCCATTCGGGTTATTGAAGACGAGACGACTCGCGTTCATATGGGTCCGGATTTTATATCACTCGAATACATTATTGACGAGCACAGAATGCGCAGACAGGCAGAAATATTATTAACACATGCGTCATCATATGGCGTCATCTCTGATAGGTATGCATATTCACTGAAAATGAACTATAGAATGCAATGGAAAAATTATTTTGGCTCACTGAGGGGATAACTCTTTACGTCAGCTGACAAACACTGTATAATCAACCTCATACGTCGCGGATTCTATGTAGATTGCGTGCGAAAATAATTAATTAGGAGAACTAAATGGCAGATTTCGATCGAACCAAGCCTCACGTCAACGTTGGTACTATGGGTCACGTTGACCACGGTAAAACAACTCTAACTGCAGCTATTACGTCTGTTCTTGCAAAGCACCTTCCAAGTGATGTAAACAAGAAGGTTGACTACGCAATGATCGACAACGCACCTGAAGAGCGCGCACGTGGTATCACGATTGCTTCATCTCACCAGGAATACGAATCAGAGACTCGTCACTACGCACACGTCGACATGCCAGGACACGCCGACTACGTTAAGAACATGATCACCGGTGCTGCACAAATTGATGGTGCTATCCTTGTAGTTGCTGCAAACGATGGTCCATTGCCACAAACTCGTGAACACGTTCTTCTTGCGAAGCAGGTTGGCGTGCCTAAGATCGTTGTCTTCTTGAACAAGATGGACCTTGCAGATCCTGAACTAGTCGAACTAGTCGAAATGGACATCCGCGAACTACTTGACAAGAACGGCTTTGATGGCGACAACGCTCCAATCATCAAAGGTTCTGCTACTAAAGCTCTTGAAGGTGACGCAGACAGCGAACAAGCTATCCTTGACCTTATCAAGGCAGTTGACTCATATGTTCCAGAACCAACTCGCGATCTAGACAAGCCATTCCTAATGCCTATCGAGGACGTTTTCTCAATTAAGGGCCGTGGTACGGTTGCTACTGGTCGTATCGAACAAGGCATCGTTAAAATTAACGATCCAGTCGAAATCGTTGGCGTTAAAGCTACTCAGACATCAGTTGTTACTGGTATCGAAGCGTTCAAAAAGAACCTTAACCAAGGTCAAGCTGGCGATAATGCTGGTATCCTTCTTCGTGGTATTGAGCGCGAACAAATCGAACGCGGTCAGGTTCTTGCGAAGCCAGGTTCAGTTACTCCACACACAGAGTTTGATGCTGAGGTCTACATCTTGAAGAAAGAAGAAGGCGGACGCCACACACCATTCAGCAAGGGTTACAAGCCACAGTTCTACTTCCGTACTACTGATGTAACTGGTGAAGTTGAGCTTCCAGCTGACAAAGAAATGGTCATGCCTGGTGATACATTGACATTCAAGGTTACTCTATTGCAGCCAATCGCAATGGAGCAGGGTCTAAACTTCGCTATCCGCGAAGGTGGCCGTACTGTTGGTGCCGGTGTTGTTACCAAGATCAACAAATAATTAGATCTCCTAATTATTCGAAAACCCCGAGCAATCGGGGTTTTCTTGTTGTAGAATAGAAGTAATAAGGAGTATAAATGCACCATTTTCGTAAAACCAGGACAGTCTATTCAAAGCATAATGTGGCTGACAAGCGACATGAGGTGTGTAATTTTTGTCATCCTGACACCATAGAGCAAATTCTATATGAAAACAAGACGATGTATGTTGTGGCGAATCGAGTTGCCTACGACATCTTTGAAGATAGAAAAGTAACCGAGCATTTGATGGTAATTCCCAAAAAACACCATGATTCAATTAAAACATTTAACGATGAAGAAAAATGCGATGCAATGGATGTGATGGGTGAATATGAGTCAAAAGGGTACAGCGTGTATGCGCGAGGCTTGGGAGGTCCAACACGGTCCGTGAAACACCAGCACACTCATCTTATAAAGTTAGTTGACGCGCCATCAAAGGTGATTATTTATACTCGAAAGCCATATATTTTGTTAAATATCTAAGGCCGCTAAAAGCAAATACCCCGGCCTCCGGAGTAGCCTTTGCAAGGGTATCTGCTCGACGGAAATCGGGGTGAGGTTAAAACACAATTTCGATGTAGATGATGCGATGGGGGCGTCCTTTGACGCCGACGATAATCGACTGAAACTCAAACAGCTCTTCTAAGGTTGTCTTAAATACCGTGCTGGCGCTATCGGAGATATCTCCAACGAGTCCTTGTTCGGTTGCATAGCCAGCCCTACCTGCGCGGTAGGCTAGTTTTATATTACCGATAACGTCATCTAGTGTCCGATCGTTCTCGGGTTGCCTGATCCGCAACGCAAGTGCGCGTTTCTGATGATCTTCGTCGGTGAGGCCTGAAAAAAACGTAGTATTTGTCTGCATGTTCCACTCATTCTGCGTAAGAGGTGCTGAAGTAAAATATAGACGTTGTGAACTGCATACACCTAGACCAGGGTGATAGTAATGACGTACTGATCAGATTTACGACTACCAGTGACGGAATGTATCCGTATAGCGGGCAGTGTTTTTACTACGACACCTCGGATTCTCGCTAAAAGTAGCGACCCCTCACGCGGTGTATGTAGTTTAAGTAGTCGCAGGTCACTGCTAGCCGTCGCCGATTTTGCATTTTCATCTTGCAGCTGCGCGACAAGCAGTAATGCTAACCTGCGAACTGCAAGATCGGTCACCCACATGAGATCATCTTCAGTAATCTTTTTTACCATACCTGCTCCTTAATAGGGCATGTCGAAATAGTGATGGTGCGAATTGCCCTTGTGGGGATCAATTTATGTTATTATACCATTGAAAAATGAAAAGCCCCATCCGACACCGTAGATGCGCCGGATGGGGTGCTGCTCGATAGGGTAGTGGATGGGGTTATGGCACGCGGAAGGTATGCTTGCCACGGTAGGTGTTTCGATAGTGCAAAGGAGTGGAAGTTGTCCGAGCCTTCCCCGTCAGGAGCATTCGTATCGTCTCGTCGTGCATAGCGGGGCATTCGTATTCATGCGTGATGACTATGTCGGTTCCGCGCTTCGCTACTGATGCGCGACGTCTGGCTTCTCTCAGAATGTGATCAGTGACATGCTCATAATCAAATATTGCAACTGGAATGCTGACGTTATCAGACATTACTATATCCTTTGGTTGGTGTAAGGTGCGAAGTGTAAATATATCAGTAAACGGTTAATAAGGCAATGCGTACGTCAAAAGCACGCTGCTAGTCACCCAGGGGGGACACTATTGCGGTGCTTCAACAAGCGCGCGGGGATTAGACGTGCTTACAGTCGCCAAGCTCGCAAAGCTCTCGTCTGCAAAATGACTTGAACGAAAAAAAGTATCTTTTTGTTGACGCTGGTGAGCTTCTGATCTAATCTTTGTTTGCGTGTGAACAATGCGTATGCTCGGTTACTTTCGAGGTGAGGTGAAACTTCGGCATCCACAATTACTCCTTGGTGGGGGGTAGGATTATTGTATGGCTGAGGCCTCGTATTTACAAGCGGAAAGTTTTCTTATATACTACCTAAGTAATATTAATCATATCGAGAACTCGGCCAGACAGAATAATACTGATTCGAGCAGAGGTTACGATATAGCACATAAGAAGGAGTTACCATTATGGCAACTGAAACACCGGCGCTACGAATTCGTATTCGCCTAAAAGCATACGATCACAAGGTCATCGACCAATCAGCAAAGCAGATCATTGATACGGCTATCCGTACTGGTGCTGGCATCGCTGGTCCTGTACCGCTACCAACACGCCGCAGTACTTTTACGGTCGTGAAATCACCACACGTTTACAAAACCGGTGGAGAAGCATTTGAAATGCGCGTTCACAAACGTCTTATTGACATTACAAACGCGACTCCAAAGACTATCGACAGCCTGCAGAACCTCAGCCTTCCAGCTGGTGTTGACGCAGAAATCCGCATGTAATAATACGGATCCAGATAAAATAACCTCGTCATTACGGCGAGGTTATTTTATCTTTTTTACTAAATCTTATAGCGAAGGTTTAGCGGCGTCTGGAATAGATTTTTCAGCAGCAGGAGCAAACCGTGTCTCACTTAGCTGTGTGTTTAGATCAATCTGGTCATAGATATTTTGAATTTGCACATTCAGGTACATAACCCATGCGCCTAATCCTAAGATGATGACGCTAAGGACCAGCCAATACGCTGACTGGATAGTAAAATTGAACGTCATGAAAGGAACTTTTTCTGAGGCTAGGCGGAAAGATTGCTCTGCGACGACGGGTTGTGTTTTAGTGGTAGATTTGCTCGCCGTTTTTGGAGCGGCTTTTGGAGTGGACTTGCGGACTGTCGTAGTCGTTGATTTTGTTACTGGTTTTCTCTTGGTAGTTGCCATTTGTTTCCTTAAAATTTAGACATTAGCATAATTATCGCTTACTTTATGTAACGATGCAATACCAAGGTTGCATATACGCTCATTCGTTTGATATACTACGTCGTAATGACACAGCAAAAAACAAAAAAAATCATCAAAAAATCCAATAACAATACAACAGTCGTTAATAAGCGAGGATATGAAAAAGTATTCGAATCCGATGGGACGTACTTACTTAAGTTAGTGACATTCGTCCTGTTAGGCACGCTTTGGCTTTCATTTAAACAGCCTATTAGCTGGATGGGGTTACCACTAGCTGGTATTCCAGTTGGATTACTGATTGGACTGCTACTAGTTAACCGATTTGAGAAGCATCAAGAAGATCGAAAGATTTGGTATGCGATTCTGGTTATCGTCACAATTATTTCTTACTTTGCCCGCGCCGGAACGTTCATATAAGTTAATTGCAATAGCGCTTTATCGACATTTGGACTGATGTCTGTAGTATATTTGACGAAAAGAAAAACCCACACTGTGAGGCTCAAGCCGGCGGGCAATCTCAGTTTGAGATAGCCGCCGGCGAGCGGAATGTGGGTGGTTGGTTAGAAGACGGTTACCTCTAGGTTGTATTGGCTGACGAGCATCTCATGCAAGCCGTCTATAGCAAAAGCTAAATCGGTGGCCGATGTCTCGAACTTGATGCGAATGCAATCCCCAATAAACGTCAACTCGGGGTCGATTGGATGCGATCCTAATCCAACTTTACACTGTATCTGTTCGGCTAGTCTGCCTAGTGGATACTTTGCGCCCAAATCGCGATAAGCGCCATGCTCGCCAGGGGGCACGAGTTTCGCGAGCATCATACACGAAGCTTTTCAGAATCGATGCCTATAACGGCGATGCTTGTTTCGTTATCGATGTTTTGTCGATAAATCTTGCAATCTGGATGAGCTATCTTTTGACCAGACAATGCTACTCCTTAATCTGAGTTGGAAAGAATAGGCGACTAGATAGGCTCGTCTATGACGCAGTCGATATATTCCTTTGAGCCAAGTGAAGCCTGTACGGCGACAATGACCATATAGGAGCCACCTGATTCTAGCTGCCTACTGCCAACGACAAGTCGTCGAGATTGTGCTTTGTCGTCGATGCCTGTATCCGGTAAGTCGAGCAAAGGCTCGTTGGGCGTGAATTTAATCGATTCCGTGTAATAGAGAGCTTCCAGAAGGTTGTTGCGAAGGTGTAGATATCGAACAGTTAATTCGATAACCGCACAGCGTCCCCCTGTCATTGTGTCGAATGCGGATGCATCATCGATATATATGTAACGTGCCATGACTCTCCTGATTTCATAGAATATATTGCAGAATCTCTGCAATAAGGTCATCTATCCTATTATGTATGGATTAACATTATCTGTCAAATGACATAAAATATCTAAGTATTGAAAAATAAACCCACACCTGTGACTGCCGGCGAACGGGAGGCGTGGGTTAGTGGCTAGAAAACCATTCATCGAACAGTCGTTTTGCTGACTCTGGCGAAGTGATGAATTCATTTTGCCGCTCGATGTCATCGTCTCCACAATGGCTGAACCCGATACGCCAGTAATCTTGAGTTGGGGTCGGTGGCGTGAATCTTATCTCTGCGACGTCACGTATGGCCATCCATATCTTATTGTCTGGGTCGGGATAGGACAGTGAGGAATCGAAACAAGACACAATCTCCTCCATGTATGGGAGTGTGAGGTTCGAGCGACCAAAGTCATCTATGTATTGAACGGGACTCATCGTCTTCCAGTACTTTTCAACGATGCCGATGTATTCGATCCTGACCTGCTTTATTGCAGCGGGCGCAGTTACGTTACGATATTGCGCAATGTTCATGGTCATCTCTTTCCGATATTCTTCATGGAATTTCCCTGGACGGTAGTACCAGTGCGCTATTTATATCATATTCGTGTATTATTACTATCAATAAGTGCATTCCACGATACTTTACTCGATGCGCTGTT
>JAQGHC010000002.1 GCA_028289015.1 Candidatus Saccharimonadota bacterium
TTATTGTCTTTATTCGTTACGCACCAACCAGTCACGTCAATGTCTTGATCACTGTTATTGTATACGACGACAAATTCCTGTGAAGACGGAGATTGTCCGCTTCCGGCCCCAGCTTGAACATGCGATATAACCACGCCGTTCGTCGCGGCATCAGCATGCGCGCTAGAAAATAGCATTATAATTCCCACCGTGAGCAGATATTGAACGGATCGTTTCACGACTTCCGCACTTTCTCTATTGCCTACAGTTTATCGTAGGGATAGTTATAACAAACAATCGTTGTATATACAACAAAAATTTAATAGAACGCTACTTTATCTTAAGCTTAAGCAGAATTAATCAGCAAGTTCGACAGTAATATCGGCATTAGTATGAACATTCACGACGTCGTCCAGGTCGTCGAGCGCATCCATAATCTTCATCACTTTTTTTGCTACTTCCGGATCATCAACAGCCACTTCAGACGCTGGTACATACTGAAGACCAGCTTCTTTTACCATTAGGCCAGCCTCAATTAACGAGGTGCGCACTTTTGCAAGTTCTTTTTGATCCGTATAAACGGTCATTTCGCCATCATCCTCAACCGCATCCTCAGCGCCAGCATCAAGAATTGTCAGTAGCGCGTCTTCACCGGAAGCCGCAACAACAAGGACGCCCTTGCGATTAAACTGGAACATGACACTACCGGCATCGGCGACGCGTCCACCATTTTTCGTTAGCGCATTGCGCACTTCAGGAAATGTACGGTTTTTATTGTCAGTTGCCGTTTCGATGATAATGCCAATTCCACCCGGACCGTATCCTTCGTAAGTCGCCTCCTCCATAACAGCAGCGTTCTTATCGCTAACTCGGTCAATGGCGCGTTGGATATTTGCATTTGGCATATTCGCCTGTTTTGCAGTTTCAATAGCAAGTGCTAATGCAGAGTTCATCGTTGGATCAGCACCGCTACGTGCGGCTATGGCAATCTGATTACCAATCTTTGTAAAAACTGCACCACGCTTGGCATCTTTAGCGCCTTTTTCACGCTTGATCGTTGACCACTTACTGTGTCCTGACATATAGGAATCTCCATTTATTAGATAGGGTATTTCCCTAATTATAACAGATTAAACATCCCCACACTAACAGCACGACTACACGATTAATAAACACGTCATTCTATTCAATAATATTACTATCACGCAAATTATAGCCTGTTTTTCGACATACGTATAGGCACATTCCCACGATAGCGATATAGTAGCCTACTACCATTGCGGGATTAATGACAATTTCAGATTGTGACCATGGAAGTTTAGCGAGGTATATAGCGACACTCGTCATATACTGTAATAAAAAAGTAATTGGCATGCCTATTATATGTACCATAGAGGGCACAATTAGCGCGCCAATCCCAGTTATGAATGTTAACAGCATAGCCAGCGGTACAAGCGGAAGGATTAATAAATTTGCCACAATGGCGACGTTTGAAAACTGACCGAATGCCAGTACTAATATCGGTAGTGTTACGATTTGAGCGGCAATCGTTTCAACAAGAATTTGACGGAGTAGTTTTGGCTTCTCATCACCAAACAGATACCGCTGAGCCAGTGGCGCAACGATCATCACCCCGGCAAATGCAGCAAAGCTTAATTGCCATCCCAGATCATTCCATCCATAGCTTGGATTAACCAACAACGTTACAGCTGCTGCAAGCGGCAAGAGCACTAGTGGGTGAAATTTACGACCATAATACCACGCTAATAAACTGAGTCCAGCCACAAGGCCGGCACGCGACATACTAGGACTCATTCCCGTTATCGCAATAAACGCGATAATCATACTACTCGCGGCCAGCATCGACAAATACTTCGACACTTTAACGAACAAACGTCGCGCAAGGCGCACTAATATTGTCAAATTATATCCACTTGCAACAATAATATGCGTTAACCCTGCGATCTGAAGGGCCTCGCTTAAATCGGGCGGTAGCGCCCGTCGTTGACCAACGAGGTATCCGATCCCAAGACTTGCTTGCGGCTCAGGCACAGCGGTTCGCACGCTATCAGCAAAGGTATCGCGCACTTGTCGTGCGACGTCGCCAGGCTGCGGACGCTTCACTTGCACTATGGAGGCACGAAATATACTACCAACAAAACTACCGAATCCATCCGCCAATTTACCTCGCACTATCACTACATCTCCGCGTTTTATATCAGCATTCGTTGACGTACTAACCCATACATCTCCCGTCATGTTGTGATCGTTAATCCTTAAAACAGTTAGACGTAAAATAAGTTCGTTATCTTTGCTAATATCAGCGTCTTCGCTAACTTTTCCAGTAATCGTCAATTGATGACCGATCAATTTTTTATACGGCGCTAATTGTTGCTGCGTACTATCACCGCGCCATAATCCAATCAAACAGCCAGCAATAAAAATGACTGGGAGTGCATAAATGCGATGTCTCCAAAAACTAATTCCTAATAATATCGCCGCTACAATCGGCCATGAGGCAGAACTAAACAAACCCGTTGGTAGATACGGCAATCCGATTACCCCACTAATAACACCCAGACATAACATAGCAACAAGCCATGACGTATGGAGATTAGTTCGCAGTCGCCAGAAATTCATTTCGTCAGTATGACATATAATTTTTTCAAATAGAAAAGAGGCCAAACTCAACTACGCAAGACGTAGCTAGGTGAATATCTCACACCTCTTCAATAACCGTCCCCTTACGATCTTGGCAACGTATCACACTTCCACCTGAAATTTCATGAATGATCCGGCGATTGTTAAATTAGAACAACGCACTCAATTGATGACGGCTGAAAAGTAACTTATGGTAGCGTTACGGCGCACTGCGTCACGACGCTACCTTCGGTAACACCTGATGAGCCGCTGATGACACACGGCTGATTTACACCCGCTAAATAATACACGATGCGGGCGGGAGCGGCCCTATACACGGCACCTGCACGGATATTATTAGTAATACCAATAGACATCATGCTGGTCGCGAGTGTAGGCTTAGTAGACATAAAACTCGCCAAGCTAGCATCAAGCGTCGCATTCACAGAAAAAGTTCCGCTATCGCCCTGCCAGCACTGATTACCCGGGTAGTTTGCGCCTAGACAGCCATCCTGTGTTGGGTATGAAGAATTGACAGCCTCATAACTCCGTAAGGCTTTGTAATACGCTTGCGTACCAGCAATAACCTGGGTATTCCGCGAGCGTTGTTGAATTCCATTATAAGCAACGATCGTAATCGCCGCCAAGACACCTATGACGACAATGACAATAAGCAGCTCAACAATCGTAAATCCTTTTTGATTTTTATTCATATTTTCTCTTTTATTTGATGGCACGTTCAGTGTATTTAGTATAACATAAGCGTAATTGTTCTCTTGAAATAGACAATTAGAATAAATGCGTTTTCCCATAAAAAAACATCCCCGGTAGCGATAAAAGGGATGTTCTTTTGGTGAAGCCGCTGAGACTTGAACTCAGGACACCCTGCTTAAAAGGCAGGTGCTCTAACCAGCTGAGCTACGGCTCCATATTTTTAATTACTTCACCGTAATTCATCAGTCTAATTCGCTCTAACTATCAACTGTTTTATCAGCTGGCTAGAGTTGCTTATTTTCTACCGGTAATCAAGATTACATGGGCAGCTGAGCTACGGATCCATACATTGTAAATTCGCACGAACGAATAATGCTTCACAAGTGCTCTATAAAAAATAGCATTTTTAGGGGTAGTTTGTCAATGTTTGGTGGGAATTTTGGGGATTTTCGTAAACGCAAGATCAATCGTAGCAGCTATTAAACAGATGGTTATAATCGCATCGCGGTATTGGACCATGAACATATACAGCTGGTCGCCAGGATTTTCTACGACAAGCGCTGCGCCGATCGGCGTCAGAAGTAGCGATACCGCAAGCAGTGCGAATAACAGTGCGCCCAATATGCGTCGTATCGTTGATTTATTTTGCTGGCCACTTGATAGTAGTAACATTGCTGGCAAGAGAGTTAATGTGACCGAAACAACGGTTTCAAGTGGTGGCTGAACTAACACAAGGCCCGCCTGCGCAATTAGCGGAGTCAGATCACTCACCCATAGCGATGAGATCATCGCACCGGACACAAGCGCCAACCCGCGTATACCAAATCGTCGGTTACTAATATATGCGATAACGAACAGAACACTGATTATTACAAGAAAAGCTACTATAAAGGTCATTGTTTCCATCCCTCTACGTTCAAATCTTCAAAAAATGCCGTGCTGCCGATTCGAATCGTCTTCTGATCAACCGTTCCGCCCGCCAGTTCAACAACATACCGCGCCAATACTTTTGAGCTGAATACCGTGTCTGGCTGACTTTCGGATGATGCATTTTTAACGATATGCACCACTTTTCTGTCTTTATTCAACCAGATAAGATCAAACTCCGCTGTGCGGTTTTTTGTATCCATAATCCAAAACTTATCAGCGTCGTACATATGCAATATCGCCTTATCCGGCGGTAATTCTGCGACATCTCGATACGCAATTTTTTCACCAACGCGCTGATTTAATGCGCGCAATTTATACACACCATCACCAAGCCGCAATGTTGCCTGCGTCTGTAATTGCGGGATAACAACTGAAGCCGCCGCCGCACTAACGACGACAAGTAATACGCCAATAAAGATCCATGACAATCGGTCTTTTTTGAGGCTCATAACTGGCTGCCCTGCTGTACCATAAGCATAGTATAGCACTGTTAACGATGAATTTAACTGGTACTAAGCGCCGACTTTGTCTTTTTTATTGCGACGCTTAGCGTTCATTTCAACGTACTCGATAATCGAGCCCGCAACATCGCGACCAGTTACTTTTTCGATACCAAATCCAGGACTGGCATTTACCTCAAGGATTAACGGTCCGCGATCACTACGCATCATATCTACACCAGCGATATTTAAGCCCATAGCCTTGGCTGCCTTAATGGCCATTTTACGCTCTTCTTCGGTTAATTTAATGACTGTACCTTCGCCGCCTTTATGAAGGTTAGAGCGAAAATCATCATCAAGACTTTGTCGCTTCATACTCGCAACAACGCGGCTGCCGACGACAAATGCACGAATGTCAGTACCAGCAGATTCTTTGACGAACTCTTGCAAAAGAATATTCGTACCGTCATCGTTTGTCAGGTAAAACGCCTGCAAAACAGATTTCGCCGCTTTCTTTGTTTCAGCCAGAACTACACCATTACCATGCGTACCACGCGCCAATTTGATGATTACCGGCATACCACCAAGTTGTTCAAGAAGATCATCGATGTCTGTCGTATTGCGTGACACGACCGTTTTCGGAATACCAATTCCTGCCTTTGCCATTAACTGCATGCTGCGTAATTTGTCACGCGAACGGCTAATCGCAATCGAACTCGAAGTACTGTACACACCTTGCATCTCTAGCTGACGCAAGATGGCGGTGCCATACTTTGTCATATTAGAGGCGATACGTGGAATGATTGCGTCAAATCTCGTCAGGTCCTCGCCTTTGTAGCTGACGGTTGGATTGTTTTGTTCGATAGATGCGTAGCAGTCGCGATATTTTATAATCTTGACCGTGTGACCACGTCTAAGAGCCTCTTCTTTAAGGCGTTTCGTAGAGTAATTTCCTGGACCGTTCGATAAAATTGCGATATTCATTATTTGTTCTGCCCTTCTTTGGCAAGTAGTTTTGCTACGGCCTTTGCTTTTTTTGCTATATTCACACCACTCGTAATTTCAGGATTATAGTTAGCTTCCAAGACGTACCATTTTTTCGTCCCCTTATCTTGAATGAGATCGACACCGGCAACCGTTCGATCGAGCGCGAGCGCTGCCTTGCGTGCGAGTGCAATGACGTCAGCACTATACTCGGATGATTTTAGCTCGCGAGCGTTTGATGAGCCGTGCGGCTTATTAAGATGGTCCTTGAGCGGGTCGCTATGTGAAGATTGGGATCGTTCGACAACATGCACTACATCATCCCCCATAATTAGGACACGAGTAAATCCAACGCTATCAATAAATTTTTGAGCGATAATTGTTTTCTTGCCATCCAAACGAGTAGCCGCATCATCAAAAGTACTTTGATCGACAATGAGGTAATTATCTTTCCCCCTATCGCCAAATGCATCTTTTAGTACGAACTTCGACTCACCAAGGCAGCTTACTATTTCATCGTAGGTCACTCCGCCTAGTCCACTGGAGTACACTTTCATAGCAGGCACAGGAATCCCCGATGTGGCTAGAATAAAATATTCACTTAATTTTGATCTTGATATGAAATGCGCTACGTTCTTATCGATAAAATTCACATGCCGATATTGCAGATAACGCGCTGCTGCGCCAGCATGTTCGGGATATAACGTATGCGCCTTGAAGTAGACTGTTTGCGCACTAGCGAGATCTGACCCATCGGGGAGTAAGATGCGCGCTTCACCTTCAGCATTAATGCGATAGTCAAGCAAACGATACTTCACTGTTTCGACGTTCAATGCACCAAGCTCGGCAACGGTTGCAAAAAAATCCCTGGTCGGCTGATCAACCCGTGAAGTTAATACGACTACTTTACCGCTCACTTCTTCGCCACTGGCGTCATGCATGATATTGTGCCGAGCGACATCAACAAGGTAACGGTCTTTAAGGAAACGCTTGCCAAGCAAGATTGGAAAACGACTACGCGAACGATCAGCCAACGTAAATGACAACCTGTATGACTTACGGGCGATTTTCATCCGTAGTTTGATCCTATAGCGGTATTCTTTGTGGCCAAACGAGTTTTTAACACTTACGACGCGGTAGTCATCAGTTGTAATTACTATGCCTGTGTAAAAAGCTGATTGCGGAGAAAACAGTACGTAAGATAACGTTCCGTCCTTCTCTTCGATAGACGATGCCCAGATAGCAGACCCATCCGCACCAGTGTCAATTTTTGCAGGCAACGGGTCATCTGTTACTTCAGGAAGATAAATATATTCGGTGGTGCCAATTAAATTATGTTTCATCATCATTACCAATTATACTATGCCTTTCTCGCCTGAAGAATGTTTGTAATATTTTCAAATTCAGCCGGATTAGTGTGATGATATTTGCCAATCATTGCATTGTCAATTGCTTGTTCAATGTTGTCAACATTTTGAGTTATGTAGTCTGCATTTTTACGCAAACCCTCATAGCAGACTTTTAGCTTTGTATAAATCACTGCGCGCATCCAGAAAGCAGTGCCACTTCCCACTCGCCCGATGTATGAGCGGTGTGTAAATTTCTCGCAGCTTCCACTAGCATAATCTTTTTCAGGCGGAGCTCATGGTAGGCGGCGTATATTTCAGGCTCTTCGTGGTTTGCAGATGACTCGTTTTTTGCAGCCTCTAACTCTAACACAGCTTCATATACCTGTGTTTTTTTCTCTGTTAGTTTTTGATCATCAATAAGTCCGTCAAGTTTTGGATAGTCGTAACAAGACGTATATTCTCGTTCCTCTAAAAAGGCAGCCTTTTTTGTAGCACACTCAGTGTCTACACCTTCGAAACGTGTATAGTCAGTAAAATTGCTATTTGTATTCTCATGATAGCCTTTGATTTGCTCGACGCGCGTTTCAGTCATAATTTTACCTTATTAGTTTTATATAATTTAGCATAGATTGACGGTTTTGTCAATTAGCTTACGTTCGTATTTACCGTTGCATCATCGCACAATTTTTTGTATAATAACACTAATATAGTATATGTACACCTCTTATAAATTCTTGTTATTTGCCTCCGCAGCCTAGAATGCATTATTTCAGGGTGTAGAGAGGAAAGATTAATGAACACCCCTGTATCACGCGAACAACTCAAAGTATCAACTCGAGTCCTTTACGACGAACTTCTAAAACAAGGGTCGTCCGTTGAAATTATCGATGGCTCGTCTAGCTTACTGGAATACACAGACCAAGCAGGAGATAGGCACTTCCTTTTTAGTACCTGTAGCGACAAGTCTTCAGCGACAGGGTTAATTATTGCAAAAAGCAAAGCCAAGTCTGTCATTATCGCCGAGCGCATGGGTATACCAACCCCCTCTCAGTTGACCTGCCGTGACATACGCGAAGTGCGCAAATTTCACACCGAACATGCGCGCATCGTCATCAAGCCTGCATTCGGAAGCGGCGGCACGGGCGTCAGTACTAATATCACAACAGACGATGCTCTTGAAAAGGCATACCATTACGCGAAGACTCATAGCCACCTGGTCATTGCCCAGCAGCACATTATCGGTGACGACGTGCGGCTACTTATCATCGACGGCAAATTCTGTTCGGCTGTTATTCGTAAACCCGCATACGTCATAGGTGACGGCATAGCAACAATCGAAGAGCTAATTAATATTGCTAATGCCGACCTTTCACGGAATGACGACACTCAGTCATCACTCATGCATATAAATATAAATGCAGCACGTCGCTTTCTAGGAGAGGTTATGTACACGGTTCCTTCGTTAAATAAAACAGTTCGCGTTGTCGGGCCCGCAAACGTCAGTCTAGGTGGCAGTCTTCATGAAGCGACGTCTGAAGTATCGCAGCAAATGATTGCGGACGCAGAGTCAATCTCTAAGGCACTTGACCTGGGTATATGTGGTGTCGATATGATGTGGGATAGAAAAACAGGCAAACACTACTTTATCGAAGCTAACGTTACTCCTGGCATCGACATCCACAATGATCCTTTCAGCGGCACATCAAGCGACGCGGCGCAGCTGTATGTAAAGTGGCTCCTTTTGTAAACTACCAAACTTGAGCTTATAACCTATAAGCTTATAAAGGGTTTTAAAATATGCTTCGTTTTTTCGTATCAAATTGTTCAAGCAATTCTTTTTGCTTTTTAGTCAATTTGGTTGGCGTATCGACGACAATACTGACGATCTGAGGACCACGTGTCGTGCTACGCAAATGAGGCACACCGTGATTTGTGAGTTTAAAATCAGTGCCACTTTGTGTGCCAGCAGGGATTTTCATACGGATCATTCCGTCGACCGTTTCGACGTCAATTTCAGTACCTAGTGCAGCATCGATCATACTGACATGCTCTTCCGATAGGATAATATCACCTTCACGCGTGAACTTTTTATGCGCTTTGACACGGATATGTACATATAAATCACCGCGGTCACCCGCGCCGATTGCTTCACCACGCTCTTTTAAGCGAATTGTCGAACCGTCATCAATACCAGCAGGTACCTTAAGGGTGATATTTTGCTTGCGACGCTCTGTTCCTTTGCCTCGACAAACTGTACAGACTTTTTCCGGAATCTTGCCAGCACCATGGCACGTTTCGCAGGTCACCGCTTGCTGGATTTGTCCGAATATCGTGTTCATAACACGCGCTTGTTGGCCAGCGCCTTTACATGTTGGACAAACCTTCATGCTATGACCAGGTTCGACGGTCGAACCTTTACAGTGCGAGCACTCATCTTCCATGTCTAGCGTTAGTTCTTCTTCAACACCAAAAATTGCCTGTTCAAACGTCAAAGTTAACGTTGTTTCAACGTCACGACCACGTTTAGGTCCGCGTTGTTGCTGCTGTGCGCCACCACCGAAGAATTGACCAAAAATATCACCAAGCCCACCGTCACCAAAATCAAAGTGAACGTTCTGTCCACCAAAGCCCTCGAATGGACTACCACCGCCGCCACCGTTACCACCGACCCCAGCATGACCGAATTGATCATAGCGTTGTCGCTTTTGCTGATCTTTTAAGACTTCGTATGCTTCATTAATCTCTTTAAATTTTGTCTCGTCGCCACCTTCTTTATCAGGGTGATGCTGAACAGCAGCCTTGCGATAGGCTTTTTTTAACTCGTCAGCCGATGCGGTTTTGCTGACTCCTAGAACTTCGTAATAATCACGTTTACTCATCTATCTCTATTGTATAAAACTAGCACTCGATATACAAGAGTGCTAGCGATTAGTTAGTATGTTTGCTGTTAAAATTTTTCACGGATGTGGCTGAAACTGTAGTCCCAATCCGCATCGGTTTTCTTGTGAGGGTTAAAGATATTTTTTGGATCATACAGATGCTTTACGTCAACCATATAGCTGAGGATGGTCGGGCTGTACATTTCTTTTAGCCATGGCCCGCGAATCATGCCGTCATTATGCTCACCAGATACTGATCCACCATAGCTAATGACTAAGTCGTTGACTTCGGTCATCGCAGGCTTTAACTTTGCGCGCTCTTTTGGGTCTTCGATTTTCATCAACGGAATGACGTGGAAATTACCGTCACCCATATGGCCAGCAATCGTCGCGAGTAACTTATACTTTTTAATAATTACTCGAAGCTTTGGCAAAAATTCCGTCAGTCGCGCAGGCGGTACGATAAAATCGTCGATAAACGGAGCGGTGTGCTTATCCTTTACTTTGCTGCGCAAAAGATTAAAGCTTTCACGGCGCATTAGCCAGAATTTTCGAGATTTTGCTTCGGTTTCATCCTCTTCCATATACGTAAAATCGTATTTTTCTAAATCAAGGCGAGTCTGGTGAATCTTGTGCTTTACCTCGTCAACGCTTTCGCCCGTAAATTCAATCAATAGCACCAACTGAGGCACGCCCTTGATAAGCATCACTCCATCAGGAATCAACTGAAATGCCAGCTTGATCCAGGTCCATAAGCCAAGTTTTTTAATGAAAGAAAAAAAGAATTTAAAACATAGCCAGAGCGTATTGTCGTCAAAACTTTCAAATGATGCCGGCTTATGCGCAAGCACCGCCGGGATAACCTCACCCAATTGGTCAATGGTGCGCATATAACAGACAAGCGTACCCGAATGAGCGGGTTTTGGCACGAGATTTACTTTGATGTCGGTAATAATACCGAGTGTTCCCTGTGCGCCAACGAATAATTTTGTCAGATCAAAAATACCGGTATCGCGCTTCCAGATGTTCCATAAATGATACCCTGTTGAGTCTTTACTGACTTTTGGTGCGGCTGCCGCTATTTCATCATAGTGTGCGTCGAGCAGCTCAAATGTCTGACGATATAAATTACCTTCAAAATCATCCTGGCTCATTTTTACATTCAGTTCATCACGGTTCAATGGCTTGATTGTATATTCGTTACCGTCACTTAATACCACCTTTAATTCGGTGACAAAGTTATCAGTTTTACCGAACTCAAGTGATTTTTCACCGCCCGAGTTATTGCTGACCATGCCTCCGACCGACGCAAGGTCACGACTCGCCGGGTAACTTGGCAAAATACTGCCCTGCTTTAATGTTTCAATATCGAATTCACGGTAAAGCATCCCGGGTTGCACGTGTGCAGCCGTTGGACTAACTTCGTGCAATGCATTCATATACATACTGACATCAAGCAGGATCGACTCGCCAATCGCCCCACCCGACATATCAGTTCCACGAGAGCGTGGAGTAATATTTAACTCTGGATACTCATCCTTGTGTTGATTAACGAAGTTTACTACTGCCTTAACGTCGTCCGCATCCCTTGGAAATGCCACAACTTGCGGTCGTAGTTCAAATAGACTGGCGTCGTGACTGTAAAAATCTAGTGCTTCTGCCGATGTATCAAGTTCACCCTTAAAAATCTTTGAAAGTTCTGTCTGTATGTTCATTATTACTACTTTACCTGTTTATAGGGGTAAACACAAGCAATATTAGGCTGGCAACACTGCTCGTCATATATCCTAAAAGATTACGTGTCGTCGCGCATATCTTTAATCGGACTACGAGCTAGATTTCGGGACAGAGGAAGTAGCATACTAACGAGTCCTGCCACAATAACCGCAGCGACAACAACCCAAAGGGCACTCCACCATATCCCAGCGAGGCGGAATTTCTCTGAACCGTCAACGCCGACGAATGTCACCTGTGCTTGCGCGGTTGCTTCTGTCGCCCATTTATGATCAATCCAAAGCGCGACTACCACGCCAATGATTACTGCTACGAGGGCAATCAGAAGCGAGAGGGCGATTGTGTAAATGGTGTAAATCATCCGTATGTCATTTCGCTGGGCGCCAATTGCCCGGAAAACGGCTGTTTCCCGACGACTATCCCCAATAACACGTCCGATCATCCCCATCAGGATAAGCGCAGCTATCACGCCAACAATCAAGACGGCGATGCCAATCGTTTTAGTCGCCGTGGAAATAATTTCGGCCAACAGTATACTGTTGCTGCCAAAATAAGAAATAAAGGGCTTACCATTTCCACAATCCATTCCCGTGCAGCCGGTCGCTGAAAATGCCTTTGCGTCAGCGACATTCGTAAACTCAACTAACTGCACGTTTTGTGCCGGAAATGCCTGTGGGTCAAATTGTGCATTCGCAGGATCAAAAATAGCATAACTCTGTTTATTTGGGAGGGCGTCATACATATTTTGCGGCACAACCCACATACCTTGCAATGACGAACCAGCAACTGCGGATACCAGTGCGCTCATGCTTGAGAATGATTCACCACTGAACCCGTCAGGACCCAGGCCAACGACACGAAATGTTACTTTTTGTTGAACTGGATCAACGCGACTATCGAATAGGCGATCGAATTGCAATTGCTTCTCGGCTTGTTTTTTCTCGTCTGCCGTACGAACATCGCGACTTACTATAGCCGGACCACAGGATGTTGCGGCTGGAACGCCGTAAATCAACGAGGGTTTTTGATATTCTTTATTAGTTTTGTTTTGTTCAATTTCTTTTGCGACACGAAGTGCTTCGCCTATCTGAAGTTGCGAGGCTGCATTACGATAACAAGCTGTAAAGGTCGCCGACGCAGCGTGCTTTCGAATATATGATGAACGCTCTAGCCTTTCCTGAGATGTTGCAGACTTGGGTAATTTTTTCAAACCAAGTGCCGCTTCTACTTTTGAATATGGTGCGATAATTGGCAAATCTTGAATATTTTTTTGAGCGTCGAGATGAGCACTGTCAAGCAAGAACTGATTCGTAATTGATGCATCGAGATATGACCAGCCCCTATCTACATCCGGGGCTGGTGAATAGAAATAATTCTCTTTCGCTACGCCTTTATACTTCTCCACTCCATCAACCATTAAAGTCATTTCACCTGGCATTGCATTTGCTTTCATCTCATAAAAACTTTTAGGATGGTACGCAGCAGCAGCTGTTTTTAACTTTTCAATCGTTGGCGGTAATGCCGCTATATGTTCTCGTATCGCTAATACTGCCGCTGGTGAAGTAAGATCAAGATAGGAGATGTTATCCGGACCTTTCGTCGTTGGCTTTTGCTCACTATTAGAATCATATTCAGCCCCTAGGCGTGCAGCCTCACGCTTTTTATCGGCAACTAATTTGATATACATCTCGTTTGCACGAGCCTGTAGTTCTGGGGATGTACCGTCATAGAGAGTGTAGCCTGAAAAATCTTGTACATTTGTGATGTAGCGCTCAGACAAGCTATCTTTTGTAAAACGTTTTGCACTATCAACCACTCCGCCGACAAGAAGTGTCGCCAATACTAATGTTCCGAATAAGAGGCTGGCGGTTATTACCGTCACGATCGTCCGTACTTTTCGAGTTCGTAGCTTTGTCAAGGCTAGCAGCGCCGCATCACTAAATCGAATCATATAACTACTCCATCTTTTAGTCGTATTTCTCGATCAGCCCGGGCGGCAATTGCGGCATCATGCGTCACAATAACGATCGTCGTTCCAAAATCACGTCGAATCGACTCGAATAAATTGATAATTGCATCACTATTGACGCTATCTAAATTGCCCGTCGGCTCGTCAGCTAGTAAAATCTTAGGTTGATTAAGCAGAGCCCGAGCAATTGCCGCTCGCTGCATCTGACCACCAGACAACTCACGCGGCAAATGACCTAGCCTATCATCAAGCCCGACAGCCTGCGCGAGACGCTGGATATCATTCCTGCGAACACTCCGTTTAGTCCGCGCAAACATACCTGGTACTTCAAGATTCGTGCGGATACGTAAAAAAGGCTGCAAGTAGAAGAATTGAAAGACAAAACCAATTGTTTGATTGCGAAATTTCGATAGCTTGCCGTCACGCATCTTTTTTAAATCGAAACCGTCTACCATCACAATACCCTCTGACGGCTTATCAAGACCGCCGATCATTTGCAGTAACGTGCTTTTTCCACTTCCGCTAGTGCCAGTTAATGCGACAAATTCACCTTGTCTAATCTGCAAGGAAACGCCGTCAAGTGCGGCAATTCTTTCGCGTCCAATTTTGTAAGTTTTTTTGACGTCTTGCAGATCAACAACCACTGGGCCTGCAGATGCAGAGGCTTTTTGGGCCGGCTGCTGGCGTTTGGTATGTGCGTACGCATGGACAGCGCGAACCGCCCGAAGCGAGTCATTGTCAAAAAGTCTAATAAATTCTTTAATTTCGTGATCAAATAGCCGGCTATCATCGCTCATATAATCATTATCATAGCACGATATAAGCATTATGCTTATGGTTTTCTTAAACTGCAAACTCACATCACATTACTACGATGAGAGTTTAATGGAAGTGGCGCTTTCGTCACAATCTCGCCCACTCACTATCGCAACAGCCGGCGGAGGATTTTGCTTTTTTAAACAAAATTACCAGTCCCATGGGACTGGTAATTTTTTAATAGAGACGCACTGTTACTTTTTCTTATCGTCTTTTTCGTCGATAACTTCACCTTCGACTGGTTCATCCTTTTTCGATTCGCCGTCTTCAGAGGCAGGTGCTTCCTCTTTGTCGGCTGTTTCGTAAAGTTTCGCACCAATAGTTTGGATCTTTTCTAGTAATTCCTTGCTAGCAGATTCTAGCTCTTCTTTGTCATTAGAATCTTTATGTTTTTTCGCTTCTTCGACAGCATCAGTGATGACTTTTTTGTCTTCATCGCTAATCTTGTCTTTGTATTCGTTTGGCATTTTCTCTGCCTGATAAATAGCGTTTTCTAATGTATTACGAGCATCGACGGATTCACGCTTCTTTTTGTCTTCTTCTGCATGCGCCTCTGCTTCTTTAGCGGCTTTTTCGATGTCTTCTTTTGAAAGGTTGCCGCTGTCAGAAATTGTAATCTTCTGCTCTTTGCCGGTTCCCTTGTCTTTAGCGGTAACATTTAGAATACCGTTCGCGTCCAGATCAAACGTCACTTCGATTTGCGGCACACCACGAGGTGCAGGTGCAATACCGTCTAATGTAAAGCGGCCAAGAGATTTATTGTCAGCTGCCATTTCTCGCTCGCCCTGCAAGACATGAATTTCAACTTGCGGTTGATTATCAGCGGCAGTCGAGAACGTTTCTGACTTGCTTGTAGGAACTGTACTGTTACGGTCGATCAGTTTGGTCGTCACGCCGCCCATTGTTTCAATACCGAGTGATAGTGGCGTTACGTCAAGTAGCAGGACATCTTTGACATCACCGGCAAGCACACCCGCTTGAATAGCAGCACCAATCGCGACGACTTCGTCGGGGTTCACGCCTTTAAGCGGCTCTTTATTAAAAATTGATCTCACCTTCTCGACGACAGATGGCATACGAGTCATACCACCAACAAGAACGATTTCGTCAATGTCGCCTGCCTTAAGATCTGCATCTTTCAATGCTTTTTCGACTGGCTCAGCCAGGCGATCAATCAGGTCACCGACAAGTTCTTCTAGTTTACTGCGAGTCAATTTATACTCGAAGTGCTTTGGACCTTCAGCGTCTGCTGTTAGGAATGGCAAATTAACTTCGTATTCAGTTGTTGACGAAAGTTCTTTCTTTGCCTTTTCAGCTTCGTCTTTCAAACGCTGCATCGCGGCTTTATCAGATTTTAGATCAATACCCTCATTGTTCTTAAAGACATCAAGGAAGTGGTTAACGATACGATTATCAAAGTCCTCACCACCAAGATGAGTATCACCATGCGTTGAGCGAACTTCGAACACGCCGTCACCAAGCTCAAGGACGGAGACGTCGAACGTACCACCACCAAGGTCAAAGACAACAATCTTTTCATCTTTTTTGCTTTCAAGACCGTAGGCAAGAGCGGCGGCAGTCGGCTCGTTAATAATACGCTTCACCTCTAGACCAGCAATTTTACCCGCATCTTTAGTTGCCTGACGCTGTGAGTCATCGAAATACGCAGGAACAGTAATAACCGCTTCGGTGACTTCTTCACCCAAGAAGGCTTCAGCATCCGCTTTGATTTTTGAAAGGATCATTGCCGATACCTCTTCTGGTGAATATCCTTTATCACCCATCATAACTGCAACGCCACCGTCTTTCTTGACGATTTCGTATGGCATGATATCATGATCTTTTTGGACTTCTTTGTCGGTAAACTTACGACCGATTAAACGCTTTACGCCATAAATAGTATTCTTCGCATTCGTGACGCGCTGACGCTGCGCAACTTGACCAACAAGTCGTTCGCCGCTTTTATTAATTGCTACAACAGATGGCGTCGTACGATTGCCTTCAGCATTTGCAATAACTTCAGGTTTACCTGCAACCATATATGCGAATGCGCTATTGGTCGTACCAAGGTCAATTCCTATAATTTTACCCATTATTGTGTCCTCCATTTGTCATTTGCTCTATAAAATTCGTATATTCTTATCTTAGCACTCAACGCGTGAGATTGCCAATATCTTCATTTTAAATAATTAGCACTCTAGTGTCAAGAGTGCTAATTATTTTTTATTTTATAAGTTTGCGGCGACAACATAGCGTGGCCCGCTACCATTCAAGGCAGCGTCAAGCTGAAGAGTTTAGACGGTCGCAGTACATTATTCAAACCACAGTCATGATTTAAACCATCCTGAAGATATACGACGACCATCCTACCTAACTTACTATCGATACTTCTCGTCGTCCGGCAATGGTAAACGGGGCCAGCTTCACGCCAATACCCTATACCCACTGGCGCTTGGTGTTTTGAATGAAGTGACGCGAACATTTTTGAGGTTAGTATTGCAGCTTGTCGTCTTGACAGCAAGTATGACACTATTGACTCACTCGTAAATATCACCTGAAAAAATATCTGAAAGTTAATGCCACGTACTAGTTACGAGTAGGTAGGTTCCATTTGTGGCAATATAGGCAATAAGTTGTAATTGCCGTCGTATACTTATAACCACGATGACAATAGCTAATTCGACGACCGTAAAGCCGCTCGCTGTTTGTTTTTTAAATCTCATTAGCATAGTACGGAAGATAATGACATTAAACTCTAACACAGGTAAAGTGTACGCCCAATGCTAGTGCGATTTAACCGCGTAGGACTAAATACGATACCACTTAGTGCCGTCGCTAAGAAAATCGTTGCTTTGTCGCTGAGTATTGACCGAAATAGTCACTTGGTCGTCAATTAGCTCCCCGCCCTGTGGCTGGACGATAATTGCGTTTACGCTGCTATCAACCTTTTTGACACTTAGCGTTGCGCCGCTTGCAACTGGAGGCATCGTAATAGTAAAGCCGCCACTCGTTGCGTTAGCAATCACAAAATCACCGTTAACTGCCGTATAGGCTGTCGTTCTAGCGATGACAGCGACGCCAGGACCGCTGCCCGCAGGAAGAGTATAGTAACCTTTTGTGCCCGACGCATTAGTACCGTAGTATTTACCATTGCCAGGGGCTGCACTGTCGCCACTTAAACTTAATGTGCGGCTAGCAGAGAGGTTACCACCACCATCCAAAGAGCCGCTCGTGGCAATTTGAATTGTTTGGTCAACTTTAGCAGCAAGGACCTGGAACAGTTGGCGCAGCAGCCGTGCCACCAAGGTCGCCAGCGAGCTGAACGATACCTTTTGTAGAAGCAGTGGCGTCTGAGATGTCTCCGACACTACTTGGAGTCGCCCAAGCCAAGCCAACGCCGTCATAGGACAGAACCTGATTGGCAATAGCACCGCTGGCACTTAACTTTCCAACAGTCACAGTGCTATTTGCCAACTTGGATGTCGTGACACTTCCATCAGCTGTCGTCGTGGTGTTCAGTTTTGTTTGCACAGCAGCGGCTAGGTCAGCTTCGGGAACACCGCCAGCAGGGAGAGTGTATTTCACATTAATGGCTGATTGTGTCGCAGTTGAGATAGGCTTGCCAAATCACTAGCATTGTCAGCATTTGCTAAACTAACGTCTGCTTTGGTGATTGCGACTGCGCCCGTCCGGCCATTCACACTGGCGACACTATTACTTCCAATCACATTAAGTTTCGCTACGGTCGCAGAATCCAACTTTGCTTCAGAAATAATTCCGTCTTTTAATGTTCCGTCACTTCGATGTACTTGACTTAGGTAGTCATTGAGAATACTACCCCACCGACCACTATCCGAACCGGGCTGCGGTAACCGTGCCATGCGCTTCTCATTATGTATTATTTACAGCGTTATAGCATAAGTGTAGTATTATATTCTCCTTTATTCAATATAAATATATTCTTTACCCTATAAGCGTGCGAATTAAAATACAATTAGATTTTTATCACCCTCGAATTGTCTCTCATGCTTAGTTAGATTTTGATATCGCTTATCCTTGTTGTATTGCCTCGACGATTGCTTGACTAAACGCCGGGATGTCATCAGGGTTTCGACTAGTAATAACATACCCGTCGATTACGACATCTTGGTCAATCCATATGGCACCGGCATTTTTCATATCATCTTTTAGAGTCGGATAGGATGTAAGCGTTTTGCCTTCAATAATATCCAATGAAACAAGTACCCACGGTGCATGACAAATAGCTGCAACGATCTTACCGCTGTTGTACATACTTTCTACAAAATTAAGCGCATCAGGAACAATACGCAGATTATCAGCGTTCACGACACCACCGGGCAGTACGACCGCATCGTAATCTTCTGGCAAAACCTCACTTAATTGCATATCAACATCAAATGTATCACCTAGTTCAACATGATGCAGGCCATGAACTTCTTCTTTGTCTGGTGCGATCAAGTTTACTTCATAGCCAGCTTGCTGTAAAAGTGTTCGTACGTCTTCCATCTCGGCCTGTTCGAAATAATCATGAACAATCATGGCAATTCGTTTATTCTCTTCTTCCATACGATCAATCTCCCTTATGTAACCAATCTATAATAACAAAGTGAGAAATGGCTGTATGTGAAATATATAACTATTCCGACGAACTATATCGTACTTTCGTCTACTATTGGCGAGTGACTTTGACCATCGCATGGCGGATTGGCTGGCCATTAAGCGTATAGCCAGCCTGTAATTCTTCGGCAATCACCTCTTTTTCACCTTCGGCTTCTTCATCAAATTGAATCGCTTCGTGGAAGTCCGGATTAAACTCGACACCATTAGCGGCATCAATTCGTTTTAAGTTTAGACCTTCGAGTGATTTTTCAAGATTTTTTACCAGATTGGCAATACCTTGGACCCACTTATTATCTTTTAATTCTTCAGGCGTGTAGGCGATGGCACGTTCGATATTATCAATAACAGGTAGCAGTTTTAGAATTGCGGCAGATTGTCCATGTGTATATGTAGCGGCTTTGTCAGCTTCACTACGCTTACGGTAATTTTCAAAATCCGCCCGCGTACGCTGCAAATCGCCAGTTAACTCAACGATTTGCTCTTCAAGATCTTCAACTTTTTTACTTTTTGTCATTTTTCAAACTCCCTAAAATAGATTCCCAATTGCGTTAATTAAACTAATGAGCGCGTCGCCGATTGCCTGAACAACGGCAACGACCGCATTCACAATTGCACCGATGACTGCGATGAATCCATCGATAATCGTGTTGATAACTTCCATTACAATACCTCCTCTAACATTGCGCCGGCATGACGCACGAGCCGCATTACTTTTCCATAACTTTGACGTGTCGGGCCAAGGACACCGATGTAACTACGATCACTATACGGCGAACGGAAGCGGCTGATAATCAAACTTGCCCCGCTAGTTTTACCGATCGGATTTTCGGCGCCGATGTAGACATTTAACGGTTCGTTCGGCGCCGCTTCGCGTAGCCACGGCTCTAGGTTATCAAGCAACCTGGCAACCGATTGGGCGTGCGTCCCGCTCATAAATTCTGGCTGCGAGAACAGATTGCCAATACCGCTCATATATAACTCGTCCCCGATTGTTGCAATACCTAAGTTTTGCGTCAGATCAACAAGACTGTCAACAGCACTGCGAATTGCCCGATCTGCCCGTTCGCCACCATACGTATTGACTCGCGCCTCAATCGCTCTCGCACTGCGATCAAGTTCTTGCGTCTGCTCATTGGCGTGCTGTTCGGTTAACGTGTTGACGTAAAATCGGTAGCCTTGATCGGTTGGTATACGTCCCGCACTAGTGTGTGGTTGCATAATCATTCCCATATCCTCTAACCGTGCCATTTCACTACGGATTGTGGCGCTAGAAACATTAAATAATTTTGCTAGTATCACGCTACCGACAGGCACAGCTATTTCAGCGTACTGTTCGATAATTGCGGCAAGGATGGCTATTTGACGACTTGTCATAGTCTTATTTTAACGTAAGTCTAGCACTCTTGCAACCAGAGTGCTAGACGATCCTATAGACTTGTTTGAATGGCTGTTAAAAGATCGCGAGCCCTCAATCGAGCCTCGTCGTCCTTGCGATGAAAAACATCAGGACTATGCGCTATTTCTTCTGCGACTACAACAGCTCGATTTAGATCATCGTTAATAATAAAATGATAATATGGCACCTCTAAGGCATGCGTCAGTTCACTAACCGCACTGTTACGGCGCTTAATCCATTCTGCTTCGAAAGCTTCTGGCGTTTCGTATCGCTGAGATAAACGCTCACGCCATATAGAATAGCTAGGTGGAATAACAAAGATTGCAACAACATGCTGTGATAACTCCTTGTATTCTGAGACACCCTGAACATCTACATCAGTAATGGCGATCTTCTGTTGATCATGAGATTGCTGCAACTCCTCGGCGCTTGTACCGTACACTGTGCCATGGACAAATTTTGCTTCGATAAATTCATGATTTTCGAGCATCTTTTTTGCGACACTGCTGTCGATAAAATGATAATCTACAGCAGGTATTTCACTGACGCCATTATTCAGGCGCGGAGCACGTGTCGTATGCGAAACGATATCACGAAAATCAGACTTCTTTAGAAGCTCTTTTTTGATAGTATCTTTTCCTGCACCAGATATACCAACAAGTAAAGTTATTTTTGTTTCACGCACCAGCTCGGTTACACGCTCAGACGATTCATAGGCGGCAATTAATTCGGCAATTTCGTTCATTTGATCCATTATAACAGGTTAATCTCGCTTTAGCATAACCGTAAAGGCTTCGGATGGTATATCGACTTTACCAAAACGTTTCATGCGTTTTTTACCTTTTGCCTGCTTGGCAAGGACCTTTTTTTTGCGCGACACATCACCACCATAAAGGCCGGTTGTCACATCTTTGCGATACGCAGAGAGGTCGGCGCGTGCGATAAATTTGCCGCCAATAGCTGCTTGTAAAGGTACTTGGAAATTTTGGCGCGGAATAACTTCTTTTAACTTGTCGACAACCATACGGCCAAGGTGCTGCGATTCAGAACGGTGAGTCATCACACTTAACGCATCAACAATTTCACTGGCGACATAAAAATCTACCTTTACTAAGTCTTCAGCGCGATAGTCGTCAAGTTCGTAATTAAACGATCCGTAGCCACTAGTAACCGATTTTAGCTGGTCGTAAAAATCAGTTAAAAGGTTAGCGAGTGGCGCTTCAAAACTAATCAGGGCACGCTCATCGATATAGCTCAGATTCTTTTGCTGGCCACGCTTGTTCACAATTAGCTGGATCACTGCACCAATATAATTTTGCGGAACAATAATCTCACCTTTGATCCACGGCTCACGAATCTCAGCAATCCGCGACGGATCAGGCAGGCTTGATGCCGACTTAATATCAAGCTCTTCCCCATTTTGTAGTTTCACTTGGTAATCCGTACTTGGATTTGTGACAACAAGATCAAGGGAATACTCGCGTTCAAGGCGTTCGCGGACGATATCCATATGAAGTAGTCCAAGGAAGCCGATACGAACACCAAACCCAAGGACTGGTGAGTTTTCCGGCTCAAATTGCAAGGCGGAATCACTCAGGCTGAGCTTCTCGACCGCTTCTTTTAATTCATTGTAGTCTTCGTTTGAAACTGGAAAGAAACCAGCGTAGACAAATGGCTTGACGTTGAGATAGCCAGGGAGCATTTCTTCAGCGCGATGTCGTTTAACGGTTACCGTATCTCCCACTCGGGCGTCGCGCGTCGTCTTTAAATTGGTAACGATATAACCCACTTGGCCAGTCGCAATATCCAGACCCGGGCTCATTGACGGCGAAAGGGCGCCAACTTCAAGCGCAAGGCCGGTCGCACCAGTTGCAAGCATTTCAATCGCGTCACCTTTTTTCACCATACCATCGACGACCCGAGTATAAAGGACGACGCCACGATAATCATCATAGTAACTATCAAAAATCAAGGCGCGCGTCGGTTGATCGGCTTTACCTTGCGGCGGCACAATCCGCTCGGTGACCGCATCTAATACGCTTAGGACACCTTCGCCAGTTTTAGCACTGACCTTTAAAATATCGTCTTCTGTGCAGCCGAGTAAATTAATAATTTCAGCGGATACTCGTGGGATATCAGCAGCAGGTAAATCGATCTTATTCAGCACAGGAATAATCGTTAAATCTGCTGCTAATGCCAAATAAACATTGGCGAGCGTTTGCGCTTGAATGCCCTGGCTGGCATCTACCACTAGCACCGCACCTTCACAGGCAGCCAATGACCGACTGACCTCATAACTAAAGTCTACGTGCCCTGGCGTATCAATCAAATTCAGTATAAACTCTTTATAGCGCATTTGCACCGGTGTAAGTTTAATCGTAATCCCCTTTTCTCGTTCCAGATCCATCGTATCAAGCAGTTGTGATTTCATATCACGCTTTTGCACAGTACCTGACAGCTCCATCATGCGATCAGCAAGTGTCGACTTTCCATGGTCGATATGGGCAATGATACAAAAATTTCTTATTTGAGATTGGTTCATACTGTAGTGTATATATTATACCATTTTTATCTTGCTCTACCAAAGAGCAATGACTTTACGCGCTTTATAACAGGTTTCGCTTCGGACAGTTTAAGCAACTGACTAAACCAGACGTATGATCCTAGGCTAACAAATACAATGACAACGAACTTTGGGAATGTTTCTAAAAACTTTTGATCTACCTCTTGTAGCTGGAACAATTGCACTAATATGTAACTAATTACTGCCATCAGCCCTGTTGCGCCAAGCATACGCCCGATCGCATGCATAAACTTAACATCAAACAAATCCGGCATTTTTTTCGACATAATAACGAACAAAATTACGACTTCAACCATCGCAACAATTGACTGCGCCCAGGCTAGTCCATACGGACCCCAATCAAGTACCATAGTAAACCAAACCGCAAGAGCAACGTTTAGTGCAATCGCAAAAATAGAAACGTATAGTGGCGTTTTAGTATCCTGCTGGGCGTAAAAGCTACGTGCGGCAATATGATATATCGACCGGAATAAAATCGCGACGACTAAGGCACCCAATAAGTTAGCCATCAACGAATCCCCGCCTTCTTTTATAAAGTTGACAACATAGCCGCGTGCAAAAAACGCAATTGCTGCAACTGGCAAAATAATCCACGTGATTACCCGAATAGTGCCGCGCAATTCTTTAGTAAATAAGTCGACTCGACCCTCACCTAGACGTTCGGTCAGACTTGGGAAAGCCGCTGTACTGATCGCCACACCGATTAAATTAATCGGCATTAGGTGCAATGTCAAAGCTTGGTTATAGGCACGTATTGTTCCAGATGCCATTCGGGAAGCCAGGTTGGTTTCTGCAATGCTAACGACGTAATCCATACCCTGATCCAAAGAGCGTGCCGGTAACAAGGATAATACTTTCCGAAACCCTTTGTTCTTCCAATAAATTTTAAATCGGTAATCAAACCCAAGGCCAAATAACCCGATCGTACTGACGAGTAGTTGCATGATAGAGCCTAAAACCACACCTAATGCGACGCCCATAATCCCGCCTTCAAATATCTGCCAACTGCCAATACTGATTCCCTGCGTAAAAAATAACGTCCCAATGATAATGCCGACATTATAAATAGTCGGTGCCAAAGCGAAGAACGTAAAGCGACCTATCGCTTGCTGCATGCTTGCGATCACTGTCGCAATTGCGAATAGAAATGGGTTGACGGCAATGACCCGCATCATGCTTACCGCCAGCGCCCGACTTGCTTCGTCTAAACCTGGAGCCACAATATATTGAACAATGGGTTCGGCAAATATGATAATAAGAACACTGGCCGCTAGGGTAATAAGCGCCATAAAATTAATTAGGCTTGTTGATAGTTCCCATGCTGAACGCTTGTTACCTTTTGCTAGTCGCTGATTAAATACAGGAATAAACGTCACGCTTAACGCGCCCGACACCAGAATAATAAACATAAAATCCGGTAGCGTAAACGCAACGGTGTACGCATCAATCCCGGTTGGGTAGGTATCGTAATACGCACGGTTCAAAAAGCGTTCACGAAGAATGCCCAGCAGGGCTGATAGCAAAGTAGATCCAGCCAGCAGCACGGCTGCAAGCTGGATCGGCACTTTCTTATTCGCTTTCGCGACAGCGGCTTGGACTCGGCCCATATATTCCTAGACGGTTGTCTCGTGAAGCATTACTTCTTTTGGAAGTGTCGTGTTTTTAAGAATCTTATTTACCGCAACTTCTTCAAGTGTCTCTTCATCAAGTAGTGCGTCTGCTAGCGCATCCAAGTGCTTACGGTTCTTGAGGATGACAATTTCCGCGCGCTGTGATGCTTCTTTAATCAAAGCTTCAACTTCTTCGTCAATAATTTTTGCAGTTTCTTCGCTATATGGACGTTCGTGTGTCATTTTATCAAAGACCATTCCGCCATTATCATCATGGAATACTTGATCGCGTAGTTTGTTTCCCATGCCTTGTTCGATAATCATATCGCGTGCGATTTCAGTCGCTTTTCGAAGGTCTGATCCTGCACCAGTCGTAATACCATCAGCGCCATAAAGAATCTTCTCCGCGACGCGTCCACCCATTGCCCTAGCAAGAATATCTTTAAATTCATAAACGTTTGTATAACTTTTATCTTCAGGGGGTAGAAACCATGTCACACCGCCCGTACCGCCACGTGGAATAATAGTCACTTTGTGGACAGGGTCGCTGTCAGGCAAAATGTGGCCGACAATAGCATGACCCGCTTCGTGATAGGCAGTCATCTTGCGTTCTGTTTCGCTCATCACCTTTGTCTTGCGCTCTGGCCCGATAGCTACCTTTTCGAATGCTTCGGTAAGGTCTGCGTTACTAATTTTCTTAGCACTACGGCGAGCCGCAACAATCGCTGCTTCGTTGGCAATATTTGCAAGATCAGCACCACTTGAACCTGCTGTTTTTGCAGCTAACGATTCTAGGCGGACTGTTTCATCAACTGGCTTATTCTTAAAGTGAACTTTCAATATCGCTTCACGGTCGCGGCGCTCAGGCAGCATAATGTTCGTTCGTCGATCAAAACGACCTGGTCGTAGTAAAGCAGGGTCAAGGACATCTGAACGGTTAGTTGCAGCGAGGACAATAACGTTCGTACCAGTCTCAAAACCATCCATCTCGACTAGGATCTGGTTAAGAGTCTGTTCGCGTTCGTCATGTCCGCCGCCCATACCGCTACCGCGTTTGCGGCCGACAGCATCAATTTCGTCGATAAAGATGATTGCTGGCGCGTTCTTTTTAGCCTTGGCAAACAAGTCACGCACGCGACTCGCACCAACACCAACGAACATTTCAACGAATTCTGAACCAGAAATACTAAAGAATGGCACATTCGCTTCACCCGCAACAGCGCGAGCAAGCATTGTCTTACCAGTACCAGGGTTACCAACCAATAATACGCCCTTTGGAATTTTCGCACCAAGAGTTTCGTATTTTTTAGGATGTTTCAAGAAATCAACGACTTCTTCAAGGTCTTGCTTTGCTGAATCGTTACCAGCAATATCATTAAAAACAACTTTTTCTTTATCAATACCATAAAGTTTTGCTTTTGATTTGCCAAAGCCCATCGCTTGATTGTTCTGGCCTTGCGCCTGGCGCATCATGAACATAAAGAATGCAACGATAATCAGTACTGGGATGATGATAATCGCCAAGTTCCAAATCGTATTGCCTGTCTCTGATGGAGGTACGACTGTTACTTCGGCCTTACCCTGCTGAAGTCCTTGTTCTATCAAGCTACTTTCAGGTTCTTTACGAGACTTTTCAGTCGGCTTATCTGCGCCCTTTGGAGTCACCTTTAGGTCATTACCCTGAATTTCAATCTTACTAATTTTACCTTCGTTAGCGCGGTTGATCACATCTGTAATTGTAACGCTTTTAAGGTCATCGTTTGGAGTTGTTACCGCAATAATTGCCAATACTGAAAATACCAGAATCGCCCAAAAGAGACCTAAACGTACAATATTATTCCATTTCCTCTTAGGAGGTTGCTGTTTTGTTGCCATAACTATAAATTATCCTTTCAAATAACGATTCATATAAGAAAATATCACTCTTATAATAATAACACCGCTAAGGGGTTTCAACAATAAAAGTACGTATGTAGAACTTTAGCCGTACGCCCGCTCCAACTTCAAATATCGCGCCAGGACGCGCCGTCTTTATCGCTATAACTGCCCGCGTCAGCTGTGGACGCGTCGGACTCAGCTTGGTTTTTACGACTATCACCGCTCGTAAAAGCTCGATTGCCGACTGACTATCGATTTGATTAAGATAATAACGTGAGTATTCGTTTTGGTGGGCGAACGACTTCACCTCGTCTTCGACAGCATCCTTAAGACTCAACTGACGTTTCCAAATATCCATTATCGCCCCTCTGCGCTCGAACGTAAGCCGGGCTGCAAATAACCGGCGCAGTCGATTACGCAAATACTTATCGCTGCCGTTCGTACTATCCTCTACCCATTCCAAGCGCTTTTCTAGCGCGTATGCTCGTATCTGCGCCTTCGTCATCGATAAAAGAGGACGAAGAATACCTGGTGTCTGCATTACCGCCGCGCCGCGCCAGCCCGTCCCCCGCTGAATGTTAATAGCGATTGTTTCGATAATGTCGTCAGCATGATGAGCGGTCACTATAATCGCCTGATACTGTTGAGCCATCGTTCGCAAAAAAGCATACCGCTGATGCCGTGCGCGCTCTTCACTTGCCTGAGCACCCAATACTTCCCGCTTCATAACGAATGGCAGGCCGTAACTTGCCGCTACCCCTTTGACGAATCTTGCGTCGTCGGCTGAATCGTCGCGGATACCGTGATCAAAATGAGCCACTATTAAATCATGATCACCACTAGCGACTAGTTGGTGTAACAAAACCACCGAATCAATCCCCCCACTGACTGCGACAAGATAACGCATACCAGACTCAACCCCGCCGTTTCGCTACAACAGTAGCTACCCATACACCAAGCATCGTCATCTTTTTGTTCATATTTTTAGTATAGCCCACCTACCGTTGGTGGGTCTACAAATACCGCGTACTGCCAAAAGGAATCTTTTGTTTCACATATGCTCCCGTCCCTAGCGTATCCGCCACGTGAATCGTCCGATCACCATATCGCCCGTTTAGCTCATCCATTGCTTGCACTAATTTTTTTTCACTGGCAATTCTGTCACCAAATAGATTCAGTTGCGGGTCAATGTCATCCCCTAACTCATAACAGCTAACGCCGATCTCCCGGATATGCGCCGGCGCTGCCGCAAACAACTGACTAGCCTGCGCATAAATTGCCTGATTACTAAAAAAAGGCATCTCACACATCCGACGAGCGTGCCAGTATTTTCGTTCATACGTCTTAGCATACACAAGAACCCCCCGAGCGACTTTGTTTTGACTGCGCAACTTCGCTCCAACTGATTCCGACAGATGATGGAGGCGCTGTTGTATTTTTTCCGAGGATAAATGGGGACTCTCTAGGACATACTGCCGCCCGACGGTTTTTAAATCAAACACTCGGTCGTCCACCTCGTATCCACGCAGACGCTGATACCATTCGTCGCCGCAAATACTTTTAAAGACCATTTTGTGTAGGATTTCGACGCTCGTATCCAAGAACTGTAATGGCGTATCAATCCCCACTGCGTTGAGGCGGTGCTCGTTCTGTTTCGCAATCCCCGTCAGATCAGTCAATTTCATAGTGGCAAGCGTAGCGCGCAAATTTTCATGCGTAATAATATCAAGCCCATCGGGCTTGTGTAGACCTGCTGCCGTTTTTGCTAAAAAGCGGTTAGTACTAATCCCGACATTGCAGCGCATCGCAACGCCAATCTCATCCCTCATACGCTGTTTTATTTCCATGCCGATATCACGCAGATCACGTGATCGCACTTGCTCGGTGGCGTGCTTAAAATCAATCACCCCCTCATCGATACTTTTCATCGTGACATGGGATGAGTAGGTCTTCATCATGTCCATCATCTTGTGATAAACGAACCGGTATTTCGCCGGATCGGTCTCGATGACAATAATATCCGGCACTAATAATTTCGCCTCCTTGAATCGCATACCAACCTTGACACCGTATTTTTTTGCTTCATAGCTGGCGGTAATAATCGCCGTGTTTTCTGTACGCCGATTGACGATGGCGATCGGACGACCGCGAAGAAGCGGCCGAGCCTGCTGTTCAACTGTTGCAAAACAGGAATTAAGGTCGATATGCATCACCAGTGGACGTTCAGTATTGTAGTCGCTATTCATAGTGATCCGCCTCTCGCGTCAAATGCCAGGTCAACCGTTCACTATCGAACTCTAGGCGATAATCAGCACCCCCATTAGTCACATCAAAGATATGGATCGTCCGTTTTCCTTGTACGGTTGGATGGCGCAGGCCAATCTCAGTGACCTCAATTTCCCTCCCATTAGGACGACGAAAACGGATAGGCCGACAGGGATTTAACCCCTCACCAAAGACAGTAATCACTTCAATTCGTTCGTTTAACAAAGTTTCATCATTCATAGCAAAAATCCTCAAAATTATAGTTTGAGAAACGATTTTAGTGCTGTATTGCCCGTTTATTTGCCCGTTTCTAGCAAAATACCCGAAGACAATTGAATGATCCATTCGTGAGGGACGCTTTGCTTTTTGCAGCCAGTGAGTGTCACGCGGAAGTACTTTTAGTATACACCTTTAACCTCGAACAATATAGCTCAAGCTCACAGGTAAATTGCCGACTATGCAAGTTACTGCGTCGTCGGTAGGCGTTATTTCTTCCATCGTCACGATTTTCGTACACATACAGCTTATGATACTGACCCTTCAAAGAATCACTATCGATCACCCAAAGTAACGGGCATTGCAGTCGCTCGACGCTACCACCGGTGTCAATTCATTTTTGCCGCGTCCGACAAGTCAGTATACAGTGAACTACTTTGTAGGTATAACGTCTTACACACGCTTCTTTTCATCAATCAGTGGACTTATGGTGACGTAGGCAAATTATTACACACTTTTTTCGATTAAAATGCAATTACCGCTGGTCCTAACGTATGATTAATATTCGACGGCTATACACCTAGTAGCCGTAAAATCAACGCCGTCTAAAAGGCAATCAATAAATTCGACACGCCGTAAATCCGCTTTCAAAAAGTTCGCCCTATCTAATTTGCAATCCCTAAAACACACATCATGAATGCTCGTATTACTGAAGTCAATACCGCTCATCCGGCAATTAATAAATTCGACACGAACCAACATGCCGTTATCAATGTAAGCTGATGATAGGTCAGTTTGTCGAAAAATCACATCGCGCGCAATCATCCGGCTAAACTGTGCACCGGTAAATTGCACGTTCTCGATGACCGTGTCAATAAGTTGCAAGGCTGCAACGTTGCAGTTAATTGCCGTTTCACCCTCTAGCTGCGCTGATTTCAATTCTCCGTCAGCGACCATCGTCTCGACAGTATTATTCTCAAGATCGATTGATATTTTTGGACGTGCTAGTTTCATGATTTTAGTGTAGCAGGTTGTACTAACGAAAAATATTTAGCGATGAACTGTTGGTTTTTCCGTGATGAATGCGGTTACGGAGCCGAGTGCCAGACATTTTCGTAAATTGCCACATTACCGATGGATGCAACAAGGCCCGTGCGCCCAATTTTGCGTGCGCAATACTCGCACCAATTAGCGGCTTATAGTAGTGCATATCGGGCTGTATCGCGATCTTTTCTTGGCGATAATCGTGTCGCGCATCAGTGATCGAATCAATAGTACAGGCGACTACGCCCAGTGAGCGTATTGCTGGCAAAAATCTTTCAGTAAAGTTTGGTTGATTTTTAACATAATCCGTTGCACTATCATGTAAAAATTGGCCGTTTGAATACCTTCGTTGACGCGCAACTTTACGAACCTCTCTGGTGTCTCGGCGCGCGCAATAAATTGGCCGAGCTTCAATAGTTTTTCAGTTCTATACAGTAAAGCCTCGGATGTTTCACTACCCAGTATCTTCGGTGACAGCGCGGGATATCGTTCATCAAATTCAGAAAAATGACGCAATCGCTGCATAGCTTCGTCGTTCGTAATCGAGGTGTCATCTACCAGGGTGTCAAATTCACGCAGCAGCGCCATTAGCTGGCGCCAACGATCATGTGTCACGTCATCAACAGATACATGACTGTGTCTTTGGGCAATATACCAGGCAACATCGCCAACTTGCAAAAAACTGTCGGCGCGATCATCAATGACTTGTGATGCCTCCATGATTCTATTGTGCCACAACCGTAGATAATGTGACGGCATGAGCGCAATAGAGCGACATGCATAAATCCGCTTACTCTAACGATGAAAACGAGATAGAATAACATTATGAAGATTTTACGCATGATAGTAGCTGGTCTTGCGGGCTTTGCTTGTGCCGTATCCTTAGTGGGTATAGTGTATCTATTCACCCTACAAGCCACTGTCATGAACCGCTCTGCGGTAAAGAGCTGGATCAGTGACAATAAAATATATGACGGGAAACTCATAACAGCTCTTGTTCAGACATCCAGTGCAGATAGTCCACAGAGCAACATTCCGTCGTCGGCCATTAATGTCTCGCCGGAAATCATTAAGTCCGCGATGGTTGCTACTTTTCCACCCGATTTCGTTCAGATGCACACCGAAGCCGTTATCGACAGCGCATATGACTGGATTGAGGGCAAATCACCCGAATTTAAGTTTTCTATTCCAATCGACCAAAAACGCGACACGTTCATCCAGCAGCTCTCAAAATCTCTTGAGCCCCAAGTTACCGTGCTGCCTGTCTGCGGATCTGTACGTATCGCACAAAATATTGCATGCCGACCACCAAACCTTACCGCGGAACAGTTTGCGGTACAAATAACGACGCAAAGTCTTAGTGCGTCAGAAACATTTACTACACCACTTACTAATGAATCGTTCTCGCAATCGACTCAAAACGATACGCCGCAGCCAGGCACATCACTCCTTCCTCGATTACCGATGCTTCACGCCGCAACTGATATGTTGTTCGTTATCTTGCCGACCATCGCTATTATTAGCGTCCTGACTGTCATATTTGTGAACACAGCCGGACATCGCCTTGTCGCGTCTGCACGATTGGCGCGACTTATCTTTTTCAGCATGCTGGTCACTTTCACCCCCGCGCTCATCATCCTGTTTATTCTAAAATATAATGATTTCGGCCTAGTGAATCTATTCGGCGCGCAAATGGGCGAACTGATCGTTCCGCTGATAAAAACGATTATTATTGATATCGCCTACAACCTTGCGATATTCAGCGGTATCGCTGGCATACTTGCTGTGATTACATGGATTATACTTAGCGTTCAACAGCAAAGACTGTTAAAAAACACGGCGCAAATACAGTAATGGTCCCTGCAAAAAAATACTCCGAGAAGTAATAACATAATGCCTCCCAGAACTGATATTAACATCCACCCCTGACCCGATGTGAGCGATCCACCCTTTTGTGCCATAACCTTCAATGCTGCTGTCGTGTGCATGCCTGAGACAACATGGTAGGTTAAGCTATTGCAAATGCGACTCTGTTTTATTAGACAAGAAAGCGTGCAGCACTATGGTTATCAGGGCGTTCTCTTACCGCAATAACCACACACGTATAACACCTCTAGAAATATTCGTTGTGATTTGATACAATCAATCAGTACTTATGTGGCAGCGTAGCTCAGTTGGTTAGAGCGTAGGACTCATAAGCCTGAGGTCACAGGTTCGAACCCTGTCGCTGCTACCAAGAAAATTCCCTCATCGCAAGATGGGGGTATTTTCTTGGTAATAACGTCCGAGTGCAAACCTGATACTTTTTGTGCAAGCGAAAGAGGTTTTAGCCAATAACCTGTCGCTGCTCGCGGATGCGTTTAGAACTTTTTTGATGCTGCAATCAGCGTTTGCTACCCCGTATGATTGCTGGTGATTGTTTATGGAATTGCTACCGTAATGTTACGATATGCATCTCTATTGTTTGATCGTTTTAGTACTCATTAAACGCCAAACTACAATTGCGATTAAAAGTAACCCCAAGAAACCGAGAAGTAAGAACGTATAGCCACGTAGGAAATATAGTACTGCGATTGCTGACGCGCCCAATCCCCACCAGATTGCCCAGCTTTTAGATAATAATGCGCCAGCTACCAATAGGGCCAGATGCTCGATCAAGAAGAGCAGTTGATAGTTACCGCCGTTCATAAGCGCATACAGCCCAGAGGAAACAGTAATGAACGCGATTGCAATCATCCAGCGTGTACGTTTATGTGCCTGTCTGGTAATTGCCATGATCGTAATAATAATCGCCCACCAATGCGCGTAGGCAACGATATTAACTTCAGGATACACATATTCAACAATCCTCTGCAAGCCAAACGTCGCAATGTATACTGCGGACTCTATTATAGCGTAGCGATTGACTCGCCGGCCCTCAATGGCAAGGGTTGCAGCAAAGGCAATAATCGTAGAAGAGACGGCGATTGTCTGCGAGACATATAGATACTTCAGCCATATCGCTAGTCCGAGGACAACCCAAGTTGACCATAACAGAGCTTGGCTTCGCCACGTGTCGCCTAATCCTTTGAGAATCCAGTGCCCAAAGTAAAATACAGCAGCCAATATCCATGCCACGCCTAGCACCATCCACACACTACTAAAGTCCATCCACCACCAAAATACTGATAACGCGATAACGAGTAGTACATTCCCGATCAAAATCATCGCGGGTTGGCGTTCGGCATATGATGCCACCCAGAAGATAATAACTCCGACAGTGAAAGCGAGAACACTCCACAAAGTCGATAATGAACTTAGTAGTAACAGCGAGCCTACATAATAAACCGGATAGGAAGCATAATAGAGTTGACTGTAATCGTGTGACCTGTCTCGACACCACCATCGTATCGCCAGCGATACAACAGCCCAAATCAATAAGATTATGAATGATGTCAACGTCGCTTTATAATGTCCGCTCATGCCGCCAAATATAATTAGGAACAAGCTAATTTGCGCCGACGTGGCCATAATAAATTGTCGATCAATTTGTCGGTATGCATAATGCAACCCAGTTGCAGCATAGAAGACTACTGCTGCAATACCAAATACGAACAGTGCGAACCACTGGACGGGCAATGTGATAATAATCGCAGCGACCATCAATGTCGCAATAACAAACAGGTTAGCTATAACCTGTATCCTGGTTTGGCGTTCGACATACGATGCTACCGCAAATAACACTGCTCCAAGAGCCAACATCGTCGCTAACCACTCAATATTAAGCGTCGCCGCGATCATCAGCACGATCGCAAAAAACACTGGATACGAATAACTATAGACTCTCCGCACAGCCAAAAGCCCGTCTCGATACACCCAGCGAAGCGCGAGTGAGCCGAATGTAGCTAGCAGCAGTATCAATGACACCACGCTACTCGCCTGCTCATTACCATGTAACACGGCACCGGCAATGACGAGCAAAATTATCTGCCCTGAAGTCAGCATAACGATTTGCCGGAATGTCTGTCGCAGGTATTCATGCACGATACTCATACTCCAAAATAGCAGCGCACCAATACCGCCAACGAATAACATATACCACGGTTGTTGTATATCTAAGACATCTCCGAGCTCTATAAGTCCTAAAAAGGCTAAAATCGGGAGGAATATCTGCACCCTTGGCATCCTGCTGACATATGAAGCAAACAGCGTCACTGCTGCCACCGTGAAGTACGTTGCCGTCAGGACAAGCGGCGTGCCATCACACCAAGCTGTGAGCACAGCTAATACCAGATAGGCAGTATAGCTGACGGCCACAAAACGACGCAATGACAGTGTGCGGTGGCGCCATCGTAGGTGCACGTACACACCGGCAACGGCCGCACAAATAAACACCGTCGTTACCGTCCACCATTCTAATGCAGGACTGGCAAGCTCACGGGCTACGACGATTGGTAATATCAGGGACGCTATCAGCCCAATAATAGCAATTGGCACCGTTCGGAGTCGCCACGCTACTACGAAACTCGTCGTTCCGATAACGATTAGGCCGACTGTCGTAAACAGTGATGCTAGTGAATAGTCTAGCCAGAATAGGAATAAAATCGTCTGGACTGCAAATAGTGACCGGATCCAGATTCGCTCAACTAAATGCCGGCCTTCACGCTTAACCATTAGGAGCGAGTACGCGTACTGAAGTGTTAATAGCAGAAATATAGCAAATGCGATTACTGCATGGTCGCCGTCATATATATTCCACGCTATCAAGCCAGCAACAACGTATGTCAGGACACGGATAATTGATTCGTAGATAATATCTCGTGTTTGCATCCAGGCAACAATATAGTGCACTGTCGCTACTGTAAAGACAATTTGATAATCAACTAAATGTAATACGTTGAATACGAACAAACTCGCTACCAGCACTACCGGTGTGACGATTTGGCCAGAATGCTCAATAGGCTTGCTAAATACCTTTGGCATCCACCCAGGTTTGATATACGCGATACTACTTGCCGCAAGCGACACGCCGATCATCACGACGAATTGCCAAACTATAGCCGACACGCCCGCTGCGGTCATCGACCCCACTAGCGACAGAACAAAGGCCATGGTTAAATATGCGACCAATTGACTCTGTAGTCGGATAGCTACGACAAAATATGCGATCAGTCCGACAAGAGAAGTAATAAGCCAAGACTGAGTCACACTCAGACTAGAGTACTGCTCTATAGCGAGCCCGGCGAATGGAATTATCGCCAGACTTGTCCCTAGAAAGGCGATCGCTGCAGGTTGCAAGCGCACACTTTTGGTATGCACGATAAAGCCTACAACGTAAAACAACACGATCACCGCGGCGACCGTCACTAGTTTTGTCTCTGCAGACGAGGAAGATGCAATAAAAAGTGCAGCCGCCGCAACAAGTAAGAAACTTGCCGTGTATAGAATGATATTTAGATTACGCAAAGATCGACGTGCCTTCACCTCGGCTGTCTCCTGCACGGTCATCTCATTGACGATGGCAGGTTGTTCAACGGATGCAATACCGTCGTAAAAATCATTCTCTTCAGCGTACGTATCGGCTACAGACCGATCATCGCCCACTGTCAATGTTGAGATGGTATCATTTTTGATACTTCGTGTCAGCATATGTAACGACGTAACGTCAGTATGACCTGAGGCGATTAGACTTTCAAGCACGCTAGACACAGCCTTTTTCCCGTCGCTATACCCTTTAGCATAGGAATCGGCATCGCTTTTTTTACGTCCGGACAATAATAAGATAGTCAGAAAAACAGCCACTAAAAACCAGAAACCACTCACTTTTTTCTCCCTTTAAACTACACTAAGCTTATCGTAAGCATAGGCAATATACTAGCCTAAAAGTCCGCCAGCTTTCGCTCATCGGATTGATAAAGTATTAAGAGTCAGCGATAACGAGAAATTGCTAAGCTGGGGCGCATTTTAACTACAATCTTATGCTATCGAGATCCATATGCCAACCAATATGCGACATGCAATTAGTATCATTTCTTCTCGATTATGAGGTCTGTAACTTGATTAATTTAAGTACATGTACCGTAAACCCGCACTATCTGCTTGGAGTTAGCCGTCATCGTACCGATACATCAAGAAATAATAGTGTCATTTACTAACTCCATTAGTTCTCAATCCCACGAGCTATAAACCCTAGTTAGCCGTTCAAACTCATAAGCCTAGCGATGCCCCAATCTGATCTTTAGTCGCATCATTCCCTGTACCGAAAACATAGGAATGATGCATCCTGATGCGTTAAAGTCAGATCACTCTATAACAAAGCTATGCTTGCGATTGTAATGCCAGTCAAAGATACGAGTAATCACTGCATTCACCAGCGGCGCTATCACAAGTCCGATAAACAGCATAAACACCACATGACCAATACCCGGCATCTGCAGACCGATGTACATCGTAGCCATATAAGCGCTTAAAATCAGAGGCAACAGACCACCAATTGTCACGAGTAACACGGTAGCTCCAACAGGCTTCGCAGTCGTGCGGTGTTTACGGAGATAGTGATACACAGTCCCGATAATCGTGACTGTAACAATTAAACTTAAAGCGAGTAGGTACATCGTCGCAGCGTCCATATACTTAGCCTCAGAACTCTGGGCCACTTTCTTATACTCATCAGAATCCATGATAGTCGTGAAATCCTGACCCGACATCATATTTACGCTAAACACGTCAAGCTGACGCGCAACCGATCGATGCGATTCAGTTGGGTAGTTCAGTGCTATCGTCACTACGTTAAGTAACATATTTACTGCGAATACTGCAGCGATAATAGCAGCGTAAATACGCCATTTGCTGGCTGGTTCTTCTTTCTTAATCATGTTGTTCACCTTTCGTCTGCACAGATTGCAGTAATTGAATAATAGACGGCTTTAGCAGGGGAGCAATATTCAACGCAACAAAGCGCCCAACTACCTCTTCGCCTTTTTCTGTTAATTGATAATATTTTCGCTTTGGCCCGCTATTTGGCGACTCTTCAAGCGACATTCGCACTAATCCCATGTCGTCAAAACGACGAAGCGCCCGATATAAACTTTGCTCTTTAACTTCAAACACTCCGTCCGTAGCGTCAGACATAAAATCGGTGATCTGGGCAGCATATTTCTTACCGTCAAAAACCGCCAGCAGGACCCACAGGCTAAGCTGGCCTTTTTTGTAGACTTCATCCCAGTCTGCAACCATTTCATCAATCGAACGACTACTCATTTTTCTCCTTTTATAGTACTATTCCTGAAGTATAATACCTAAAGAATAGTCTGTCAATACTTTTTATTCTGAGCATAATAGCAACTACATAAAATAGGATTATTAGAGCGAGATTATGCGTACGCTGGTTTTATTGCGTTTGTTATTGGCAGCAATATCGTTAAAAGTAATCGCATTCAATCAGATGAGAATCACAATTAAAATACAGATAGCCCCACCGAAATTATCTAGAGGGTGACTGGAGACAAGCATTAAAAGAAACGATAGACGCATTAAAAAAATAAAAGCCTCCCGGCACTTGCAGCCGGAGTAGCCTTTTTACGACCCTTTCATTTTTCCAATTTCAGCAGCGAGTGTACTACTGTCACCGCCCTCGTTATCGACCAAGCTCAAATTTCTCAAATCGTCGGCTCTCTCGACACCTATTTGTTTAAGGGTGTGGCAAGCCTTATCGGCACACGATTAAAGACTTTATCAGGCAATGCCTTAATAGCAATATTTACTATCTTGCCTTCAAACAAACGCAGCAACGACATCACAATAAAGCATTGCATTATTTAGAGTTCATATGCCCTGTGCGCACTTCACGTTTGCGCAACGTATGAGAGAATATAGACCCCCTAGCCTACTTTACTCTCCTGCTCATTCCAATCGGTTCCGTATGTCACACAAGAGGAATAGAAAGCTCAGCGATCACCAGCCTAGCTATCATTTCTCTATCTTATCTGCAAAGACCACATATCGATGAGAATAACGTTTCTTCACGTTATCCCAAGTACCGCTACAGGTAATGAGATTGAGATAACTGCCGTCAGTCTTATTGAATATCTCATTTGGACGTTCATCTTGTTTATACATTCGTGTTTTACGCACGGTAAATGACACCGTCTCATCACGATCATTTCGAACTTTTATCGTGTCGCCGGTTTGCAACTTATCCAGATCGATAAACACGCCTAAGTCTTCAGTACCCTCCAGATGACCTGCGATAACAGCGCTACCTTGCTCGCCAGGCTTTGTGCCGAATTTATACCAGCCGACAGTAACAAGATCTGGCGGGACGTCCATTTCCCCGCTTGGCGTCAAACCCATGTAAGATATGGCGGCATCTATCTTTAATTTTGGTATAGATAACCGCATCGGCAAACCATACTTCACTTCATCGGCAACTTTGTCCGAAGCAACCGCTTTTGCAGGCTGCATGGTCGGCGCAGTAACACTTTGCTTTTGCCTATCAAAGAAATACAAAAGAGCCATCACTACGAGCGTCACAATCGTCAATAAGATAATTGTCGTTCGTAGTCGATGGCTCTGAGGCGTACTCAATGTCATACGTACTATAAAGAGCGTTGCTTTTTAAGAGCAAGGGCGCCAAGTACAGCTACAGCAAGCGTAGCGGCTGCAGCAACTGCTAGCGTCGTAAATGATGTCGATGAACCACTACCCGTGTTTGGAAGTATAGGAGCTGACGTTGGACCAGCTGGCGTTGCGCCTCTTGAAGTGTTACATGTAGGAGATGTAAACGTATCATTATCAGTCGTTACTGTTCCACCAAATGCCAAAGCTTGGCCATTCCATATCACACCGTCGCCAACACTGATGCCAGCTGCATCGATATCCGTACCCGCAAAGGTAGAGTTGGCGCCAAGCGAAGTTGCTTGTGTTGGCGTCCACCATACGTCACACGCTGACGCACCGTTGATCAATGACACGATTGAGTTTGCACCCGTCGTTAGTGCGCCGTCCATTCGGAAAATATAAACTCCCGCACCGTCCAGAGTGACTGTTGCACTAGCTGTGACGCTAGCGGCGCCAGTCATACAATAGACCCCTGGGGTGTATACGCCGACCGGGCCGTGGGTAGTATCAGTCGCGAGGTTGATAGGGCCTGGCGCAAAATTAAACGTACATGGCTGACTATTAAGAAAAGTTAATGCATTGCCTTGATCGATGCCCGCTTGGTTATAAGTACTGTTTGCAACATGTGTGTTGCCGCCTACAGTCGGAGCTGTCGCTGGACCAGTTGTATATCCTAAATCGCCTGCAAGTGTCGTACCCGGCGTCGTATTGACATAGCTGCTAGAAAGCACATTAAAAGTATTCGCCGCGCCCAAGCCTGGCGACGTGGCAGCAGATGCCATTGGCGATATTATTAAAGACGCTAAAATCAAAGATGTAATTCCCGTTTTTATAAATAATTTCATGTTTTTTCCGCCTTAGTTTTAGTGAATTATTTAGCCTAAGCTTAGCACAAGCCTAATATTATTACTATAAGCAACTTAACCCACCCCTACATATGACTGCACATACGATTGTGGATAAAAAAACCTCACGTAGAAGTGAGGCGTTCTTATGACAATATGAACTGCGCAGATTAAGGGGTGAGACTATCGTCCACTACAGTATTAAGATTGAGAGTTATATTCGGAGGAGTCGCGTCTTGTAGTACAGGTGGCGTAGTGACTGCCGGTGTTTCCAGGGAAGGTTGTGGTGACGCATCATCCGTGATTGCACCCACCGATGATGAGACAACGGAATTAGCGGCCGCTGTGCCACTTGCAGCTGCATTGTAGGTAGGAGTAGCGTTAAAAATACGCGGGTATTGCTGTGGCGGTAAGTTTCCGCTTCGAACAGTAAGCAAACTTTGCTCAGGGAGTGGCGTCACCGATGCGGTGGGTTGACTCTCTGATTGCTGCACACCTAATCCCGCCTTATTACCTTGTGATGGTTTTCTATTGATTGTCTCGACGACAGATACCCCGCTCGAAGTATTATCTTTTGTAGCAAACTGGCGAAGCATAGTTAGTGTGCCGGTAAATCCAATCAACATAGCAGTTGATCCGTACATAGCCATTCTCTTGACAGGAAGCCTTAGTGGAATAGTTAGCATATGATTGTTCCTCCTTATTCCTATAGAATACTCATTTATTTTAAAGGAAGCTGTAAGATATTTTACTTTCAGGTACTTTATGCTTTAAGATGGATATGGCTACGCAAGCTTACCTTGCTTAATACTAAGATTAGTGTCATTATAGTGTCACTTAGGATTATCGATTCTAGGCGCAGTTTTCCATCTATAACGGTAAGGATCATTCAATGTATCGCAAAGATTATACACTTGAATTAAGTGGGGTTGGTAAGGTTCGTGATTTCAAACTCATCGAACTCGCCAGTAATTATCCCCTCCCACAGGTTATCAATCCTGTGCTGCAAGTTGACGACGATTCTATGAACACCCCAGAAGGTCGTTATGCACAGTACGTAATGAAGGGGAGCGGCTTAATCGAAATTAGGTACGTCGCAGAAACCCATTCCGTCCGCGTCACAGCGGCAACTGACCACGCCTGGGATGATACCGAATTTATCGAAATCATCGTCAGGTGCCACATCAACAGTCACTTCAATGCCGCAAAGAACGCCTAACTGCCTTCGCCCCCTCATCCGCACCTAGCTTAAAGCCCTGCGTTGTATGCCGGGGCTTTTTGCTTTTCACACTAGAGCCTGCTGCAGTATAATCATGCTCATGATAACTTTTCTTCAATTCACCGCCTCTCGATTTCTCTTTCTAGTAACACTCATCGTCACCCTTTTTTCTGGAAATGCAGCGCAGGCATGGTTCCCTAAGAAAGAAGATTTGGAAGTAATGTCACTTCGTAGTGCCATTATTGTTAACGTCGTTTTCCTCGCCCTACTTACAGGCCTAGCTCACTTCGTCGTTCAACTTGTAGTGGCTACCATTTAAAAAGCACCCGACATTGGGTGCTTTTTAATAAGCATTCAACGTATTACTTTTGTATTGCTTTCGTTTCCGTGTATGCATCATAGGCAAAGGCGACAGTAACGATTAACAAAGATAGGCTATCAAGTAGCGACATTTTCGGTAATGTTTCATTGCTAAAATACCAGATCGATTGTGGGTCAAAGGTTGCAATCAGACCAACAATAGAAGCGATGACAAGCATCCATGCAAATTTTTTACGCACACCGGCATATAAATATCCGACGCCGGGAATCAAGATATTTAATATTGCGGCAAGAACAGGCTTTTTCGATTGTGTTTTAGTAGTCATACTAAAATTGTAGCATATGTATTTATAAATATAGCCGATGAGCAATAACAAAAGTCACCAGTGTTACTAGGACGTTTTTCGACGGAACAACCATGAAGCAATTGGGATAGCGACACCTAAGATAACGACACTCCAGATAACGGACATGAGGATATGTTCGTTTGCTGGTGTACCTAACATCAATGCACGGACTGCTTCGACCACATGTGTGATTGGCTGATTTTCGGCGAATGCCTTTAAGATCGGTGTCATGCTTTCCGTTGGCACAAAGGCGCTGCTGGCGAATGTTAATGGAAAGATAATAATAAACGTCAACCACTGCACACCTTCGACACTTTTTGCCAGGACGCCGACGATTGCAGACAACCAAGAAAGGGCGAGGGTGAATAGCAGGATGATCCCGGCAATTGACAGCCAATCTGTGATATTAGCATTGCTACGAAAGCCAATCACCAATCCAGCTAGCAGCATGACTACTGTGGATATACCGTTACGAAAAAGATCAGAAATGACATGACCGTTTAATACTGCAAGATTTGCCATCGGCAGTGAGCGAAAGCGGTCAACGATTCCTTTTTGTAAATCACTACAAACTGCAATTGCCGTCGTTGTCGAACCAAAGGCAACTGTCTGTACAATAATTCCTGCCATTAAAAAATTCAGATAACTGACGCCTGGCGGTAAAACAGCAGAAATCGCCCCACCGAACACAGCGGCGAACAATATCAGAAACATAATTGGCTGAAAGAATGTTCCAAGTAACTGATCCGTATTGCGGATAATGTGCTGACTGCTTCGTTTGGTCATAATCAATGAATCAATAAATGCAAGGACGACCTTTGGCTTTGTTTCAAACTCTAGATCAACTGCCATTTTATTTCTCGCCCTTTTTCTCTTTACCTGTCAGCGACAAGAACACATCATCAAGCGTCGGTTTGTGCACCGCCATAGCAATCAATTCAATTTTCTTCTTTGATATAATATCAAGCGCCCTTTTTATATCTTCATTCGTATCATTAATTGCGACAGTTACCGAATGCTCTTTTTGGTTAAACGAAGTAACATCTCCACCTAATACTTTTTGTGCCGCCACAAGCGCTTTATCATCTGCAAATGTTAACTCTAAACGATCTTTACCTACCTTGCCCTTTAATTCCTTTGCTGTGCCTTCCGCAATTACTTTACCGCCGTCGATAACAATAATTTGATCAGCCAGCTGGTCGGCTTCTTCCAGATACTGCGTGGTCAATAGAATCGTCGTACCGTTTGCCATTAAATTCTTGATGATATGCCACATCGCAATGCGTGAACGCGGATCCAGGCCGGTTGTCGGTTCGTCTAAAAAGATGACTGGTGGCGTCGCAATCAAACTGACTGCCAAATCCAACCGTCGACGCATACCGCCAGAATACGTCTTTGCCTGGCGATCAGCCGCATCAACCAAATCAAACTCTTCGATTAATTCGTTCGCGCGAGCAATCGCACTGCGTTTTGTTAAACGATATAAGCGCCCCATCATCACCAGATTTTCACGACCAGTTAGTAGTTCGTCGACTGCAGCAGATTGACCAGTTAAGCCAATCACGCTACGGACCTTGTCGGCATCTTTCGCGACGTTAAATCCTTCAACTATCACCAAGCCATCATCAAATTTCAATAACGTACTAAGAATGCGCACTGTCGTTGTTTTACCTGCACCGTTCGGCCCTAATAACGCTAGCATCGTACCGCGTTCGACTTTTAAATTGATACCCCTCAGAACCTTATTTACGCCGTATGATTTGGTAAGGTTTTTTACCTCAATCACGTAATATTTTTTAGGCATCATTGTTCCTATTTATCTCATTAAATCTTATTTTGCCATATTAACACGACTATAGACAATCAGGTTGACCACATAGAAAATAAGCGGGCAGGGTAGGTAGATATAAAACACGACAGGTCATTTCATCTGCCATTTTTATGATGTTATCGTCCTAACGCACCAAGAAATGACTCAGCAATAGCCGTCTGACCAGCAGCGGTCGGATGAATCGGCGCATCCGCTTCAAGCCCCTGGACCCATGGATCTGCAGAACATAGCTCATGCCCGCTAAAATCTATCGGCACAAATTCAGCAAAGCTGAATAACGGAACCACGCTACGAATTGCCTGGTTCATACGAACTGTCTGATCGTTTAGCCACGCCACTTCAGCTGCTGTTATTCGATTACTTGCCAGACATTCAGTACTATCGATCGGTGAATAGTATCCACTCAACAAGACACGTGGTGGATTGCCAGTGCTGCGCGTATTAATTTGGTTCAGCATTCGAGTTAACTCAATCCGTACGTCCGCCCGATAAAGCTTAGCCCGTGCACTATCGACAGCAAACCCACATCTCGTAACATAGCACTGCCGAATAAACTGCGTCCAACGAATATCATTTGCACCGACGGTCGCCGTTATAATATCGGGCGTTCCGTTAGCAAAGGCAACGGGCAATTGTGCTACAATTTGCACCCCGGCCCGCACCTGCAAACCGTATATCCCCTCGTCTACTTTGGCGCCGCTACATGCCAAGTGAACAACTGTTGTCTGCAAACGTTCGGCAATGCGATACGGGTAAGCTTGTGATGAGCGATCGCATATTTCATCCTGTGTCGTTGCGTCAGCCAATGCTGGCAACCCAGCTCCAGCCGCGACCGAATCACCCATAGCGACATACACTGCCCCATTTCCTATTTGGTTCGGCGCCCTAATACTCCTTGCAGACGTAGATGGAGTTTTTACTGGTGTTGCCACCGCACTGCTGCCACTGGCGCCGCTTGGGTGCGAGGATTGTAAGGTACCGCCAGTAGGACTGGCACTCGAGTGGACCATCGGCCCAGCTATTACTCCAGCTAATAGCATCGTTCCAATGAATGACAAGACATACCGTCGCATAATAGCTCCTTTACTTATGCTTATGCATCTTCCTCATGATCTTTATCTATATATTCCTCATCACGCGCGCCATCCTCAGCTTCCAAGCTCTTTAGGTCAAACGCTCTTTTGCCTAATTCAGGACCATAGCGTAATTCCTTTACATCTTTTTCGGCAGATACCAATGGGTTTGAGTCGTTTTCATAGCTCAGCCATTCTTCTCTCAGTGTGTCAGCAGTTGACGGATCTATTAAATGGTCGCTGTATAACATGTCAGCGGGCGGAGTATCCCAGATATGTGGGTTGCGAGGTAGATCGGGTATGCTTACCTTATTATTAAGCGTATCGTGTCCCATAATGATTCTCCTTTTCTGCTTACCACTAATGCAATGTTAATAGTACCTTCCTAAGGCAAATAATAATGTAAAAAAAGTTACAGTTTTGAACATTCATTAAATATCAAAGCCCGCAAATTTTAGCTGACGGGCTTTGAATTTTTGATATTACGCGTACTATTAAACGTCGCTGCGATTGCTCGTCAGTGTAAATAACTTAGATAAACCGATTGCTAACAATGCGTACACAATAATTGCGACGATCGTGCTGATTTCAAACGTCGACTGACCATAACTAGGCTGATAGCTAAAGATGCCGTAAAACGGCCATGCAAATACGCTACTTAGCGTGTATACAAAGTCGACGAACGGTGCGCCTTGGTTTGCTGCAAGCAATAATAATACGAGTCGCAGTGCCAATAGGGCAATGATAAATCCTGCGATGTAATAGATGACTCGGCGAGCAACCACGCCATTGCCTACGCTTTGAGATGTCGCGATGGATTGACGTCGTACGTTTGCACCGTCTTGCACAGCATTTGATTCGCGCACTTCTGTAACTTGCTCATTTTGTCCAGTATTCATATAATTAACTCCTTAGTTGTATGCACATCATACCATAAATAAAGCGAGCGAACTGTGAAATGAATTACTCTAGTTCAGTATCGTCAGGTAGGCGATTATGGCGAGTCTGGATGAAACTTTGCAATTCTTCTGTGCTACGTTGACGGTTCCAACTGGCAAGATCCAGGATATCACTAATGGTTACCGATTCAATGTTCGTGGAAGTATATTCCATTATTTTGCGTCCTTTTTGTTTTTATTGTCTGATGTATTTATTTAAGCATAAATGGTATAAAAAAGCAATAGCTACATGCATTAATTTTGACCTACCTACCGCGCTTATGCTATAACTAAGACAAAGGTAGTCTAAAAACAAAAAAACATGATAAATTCGTTCGCCATCATAGCTTTCGCGGCACTTATCCACGCTAGTTTTCAACTCAGCGTAAGCATGCTGACACTTATGAGCGGCCATACAATTGGCAGCAAATCTTCACACGCCAAATTGCTTCGTTTAACGAACACATTCTCACTAGGTGTCGCTATCATGACACTACTGATCTTTTCGTTTATCGCCTTTGTTTTGCAGCAGTATTTTGATGCGGCAGTTCCAGCTATCGCATGGGCATCGGCATCTGGCTTGCTGATTGGCCTTGGTGTTGCAGTATGGGCATTTTATTACCGGCGTAACCCCGGCACCAGCTTATGGATACCCCGCGGCATGGCCCGGTATCTTAGTGATCGTACAAAAAGCACAAAACACAGCGCCGAAGCACTTGGCCTGGGTATGAGTAGCGTTATCGGTGAACTTATCTTTATATTTGCCCCTATGGCAATCGGCGCGCTTGCTTTATTGCAGCTTGAACCAGGGCTGCAGCTTATTGGTGCTGCCATGTATACCTTTGTTTCATTATTACCATTATTAATGGTGAATGGCTTAATCGGTAGCGGCCACAAATTAAGCAGCATCCAGAAATGGCGTGAAAATAACAAACGCTTTTTGCAGTTTGCAGCCGGCAGCGGATTGTTAATTCTTGGCTTTTATCTATATGTCGATAAAGTTGTCGCCGCGTCAGCACTTACCGGCGGAGCCCTATAGCATGACTAGCACTACTATCAACATCATCAAACGTGAAGGTAGGCGACCAAGCGAATCATTTCAGCGCGCCAAGCTTTACGCCAGCATTCGCGCTGCATGCCTGAGCGTTCGCAGCCCGGACGGCGTAGCTGAAATGACCGCCAACAATGTCTGCGATGCCGTTATCGTCTGGCTAGAAACAAAACCCGAGGTTACCAGCGCCGACCTCCGCCGAAAAGCAACCGATACCCTAAAATCATTTCACCCCGAAGCTGCATATCTATATAAACATCACCGTTTGGTTATCTAAGGAGATACATATTATGGCAAAAAAAGTAACATTTGATTATGACCTTATCGTTATCGGAAGCGGCGCTGGCGGTAGCGCTGCGGCCACACTTGCCGCCCGAGAGGGCAAAAAAGTAGCCATTATTGAAGCCGACACTTTTGGCGGTGACTCACCCAACTGGAGCGACGTTCCAACTAAAGCGCTGCTCCACGCCGCACAGCTATACGACGAAGCGCGCCATGGCGCTCGTTTTGGGCTGCGTTCATCAACGCTCGGTTACAATTACCCGTCACTTCGCACCTGGAAAGAACTAGCCGTCAAACGAACCGGGGCAGGGGGGAATAAAGGCTATTATGAAAAAGAGGGGATAGCGACTTTTAGTGGTCTCGCCCACTTTTTAACACCGAATGAAATTAGCGTCAACCGCCGTCATTTGTCGGCTGGCCATTTCTTAGTTGCCACAGGATCACACTGGGTTGCACCGAACATTCAAGGATTAAAAGACATTCCCTACCTTACCCCGCGAACAATCTTAGAAGCCATGCGTCCACCAAAAAGCTTATATATTATCGGTGCTGGTACTATCGGTGTCGAGATTGCACAGTTAATGGCCATTTTTGGAACGAAAGTTTACCTTGCCGAAATCGCTAGCCGTATTCTGCCAGGCGAAGATGAAGAAGTTGGCGTATTGATGGAGCGCGTCCTCCGCGAGCAAAAAGGCGTCACTAGCCTCACGCAAACCCGTACGCTTGCGATTATCAAAGACGGCATCGGTAAACGTGTCACTTATACCCGTGGTGGTGTTGAAAAATCAATCAAAGTGGATGAAATTTTAATTGCGACTGGTCGTACACCATCGGTCGACCTCGGTCTTGAAAACGCTACTGTCAAATATTCGCCGAAGGGCATTACCGTTGACGCACATTTGCAGACCTCTGCGCGCCATATCTTTGCCGCTGGAGATGTCCTAGGCCATAATAGCCACACGCATACCGCTTTACTGGAAAGCCAGATTGCAGCGCATAATTTTATGCACCCGAAATCAAAATTAACACCCGACTATACCGCTTCTTCCCGCCTTACCTTCACTCAACCAGGCATCGCCTCTGTCGGACTATCAGAAGATGATTGCCTTAAGCGCGACTTACCTATCAATAAAGCCGTCGCACCATTAAATATTATTGCCCGCAGCAATACGTCTGATTTTCGTGATGGCTTTGCAAAGATCATTACCGATAAGCGTGGTGTCATTCTTGGTGCGACCATTGTTGCTCCACACGCTAGCGAAATCATTCATGAACTAGCACTAGCCGTCAAATACGGCCTAACCGCTAGCGAAGTCGCCAGCACGCCCCACGCGTTCCTTAGCTGGAGCGAAGCTGTCCGCGTCGCCGCCAGCAAATTAGTTCGCTAATCGGCCTTTTCACCTTTCAGCTTATCCATTACCGCGCGCAGACCTGCGTCTCCTAACTGTTTTAAGCGTAACAAAAACTCTGAATCGATTTTGGCGTGGCTGTTCAGCGTCATCAACTAGACTATTCTTCTCGTGATTGATTACAATCACTTATTAGCCTTCGCCGATCGTATTAGGAAATAAACGAGGGACATTCTCAACAGTCTCTAGTAGTTCTTCGCCACTCATAAAACGGTCGTCGGGCAATGATTGCCATTTTCCCTCAAACGGAGAGTTTTCAAGATCATCAGGCTGCACCATGCGACGCCAGCCAATATACGGGCGAATATCATTACTATCCTCTGGATTAACGCGGGTATACCAAAGAATCGCACAGTTCCCAATGCGCTGCGTTGGATCGTTTGAAACATCATGCCATGTCTCTGGCAGCATATCCTCGAATACGTAACGAACGACACCAATCGTATCCCCATGGGTTACCGCGATTAGGTTTTTATTGTCCCATTTTCGCTTTGCCGTATCGCGAAAGTCCCTAACGCGCAACGTCACACTATCCGCTAGCGCCTCGCCGCCGTCCATACGGGCATACAGCGGCGCGTCCTGCTTTAGCTGCGTTGTTCGAGGAAACTTCTCAGCCTGCTCGCTTCGCGGCGTCGTCCCAAAATGCCCCCAATCACGTTCATGAAGCATACTGTGTTTTCGCCACTGCAGCGCTGCTCCCCCTAAATGAGCAGCGGTTTCACGAGCCCTGATAAATGATGAGTAGTAGCGCGCTTCGAAAGTCTCATCGAGGTCGCCGATATTTTCACTAATCCATGCACCGGCAAGCTTTGCCTGTTCGACGCCATGCGGAGTTAAGCGCTGCATCCAATCCGGCCGATCGCGTAGCTCTGGCGGAAGATCAAGAGTCTCGCCCCTTTTTTCAGCCTGTTGCAGTATATTTGCTTCAGACTCTCCGTGACGGACAAATACAAGATTTCGCGGCATTCCCATAAACAAACTCCTTTTATGCGGTAATTATACCATAATTTCAAGTAATTTTAAGGTCTCCGACAAGAAAGAACACTCACTTTTCAGTGAGTGTTCTTTCTTGGTTGCGGGTTAATTACCGTATTT
>JAQGHC010000011.1 GCA_028289015.1 Candidatus Saccharimonadota bacterium
GACTGCTGGCTTTACGGTGTTAATGAGGGTATATCTGCGCGTCAATTCATAGAAGGTTTTTCCAAGAATGGAGGGATTATTCCTGGTATCGGCCACAAGAAGTATCGCCTCGATCTACCAGATCCAAGAGTGAGTGCAATAAAGCAGTTTGTAGGAAATAGTAATGGTGATCGCTATCTTCAGTTTGCACTTAATATCGAAGCAATTACGACTACTAAAAAAGCTACTTTGATTTTGAACGTTGACGGAGTTATCGCCGCTGTATTACTCGATATACTTGAGTCAGAATTACGATACACAAGAGAGCAGCTTCAAGAATTAATCGACATAGAATTCTTTAATGCATTATTTGTAATTAGTCGTTCAATCGGATTTACTGCGCACTATTTAGATCAAAAGCGCCATGACGAAGGTTTATTTAGGTTGCCCGATAAAGCACTTCGCTATCTTGGTGTCTAATGAATTACAACTATGTGCATCGGATATTCAAATATTTTATACTTTGCAAGTTTTTATATAAGGGAATTTAATACAGGCTATGCCGGTAGGTTATAATAAAAATTGAACATTGTTAGTAGGAGTAGTATGAAAGTAATTATTGTTAGCGGCTTTTTTAACCCTTTGCACGGTGGTCACTTGGATATGATCGAAGCGGCGTCAGAAATGGGCGATAAATTAATAGTTATCGTGAATAATGACAGGCAACAAGTAATGAAAAAGGATAAAATTATCCTGAATGAGCAGAATCGAGCCCGTTTAATGGCTGCGCTACGTGCGGTAGATGAAGTTGTTGTTGCTATTGATGAAGATTCGACAGTAGTCCGCACACTTGAAATGCTCGCAGATAAGTATTCAAATGATAAGTTGCTATTTGCAAACGGTGGCGATCGCGATTCGGAAAAAGAAATACCAGAAGCACTCATTTGCCACGAACGTAATATTAAATTATTGTTTGGTGTAGGTGGGATTAATAAAACCGACTCATCAACGAGAATTAATCAGGCCATGGGCCATCAGAAATAGATAAGGAAATATACTACATGACCAAAAAACTAATTGCTTTTGACTTAGATGATACGCTGTCGGTAACTAAATCACCAATTGCGCCGCGGATGAGTGAACTATTGATGGGGCTACTGGAAAAGTACGATGTCTGTGTGATTTCTGGAGCAAACGTTGAGCAGTTGCAAAAACAGGTGACCGATCACCTACCAACTGAGCCACGCCATTTTGATCGCTTACACCTGATGCCAACTTGCGGGACAAGATATTATCGGTTTGATCATGAACTGAATGACTGGAAGATGCAGTATTCCAACGAACCAACGCCCGAGCAAAAACAGCAAGCAATTGAGGTCTTGACGCAACAAACAAAAGCGCTTGGGCTATGGCCAGAGAGTCCCTACGGTGAAGTTGTCGAAGACCGAGGCTCACAAGTGACATTATCTGCGCTCGGCCAAGGCGCACCTGCTGAGGCGAAATATGCTTGGGATCCGACGGGTGAAAAGAAATTAGCAATTCGTGATGCAGTTGCTCCGTTAGTGCCTGATCTTGAGGTGCGTGCCGCAGGGACGACATCAATCGACGTGACACTTAAGGGTATCGACAAGGCTTACGGGATGAGAAGATTGATTGAACATGCCGGTGTTACGAAAGACGAAATCTTATTTATCGGCGACAAGCTTGATGAAGGTGGTAATGACTATCCGGTGAAATCCGTTGATATTGATACGATCGCAGTCGAGAGATGGGAAGATGCGGCGCTTGTCATCGAGACGCTGAATAAAGTTGCATAGATGTACAGTATTAATAAATTGCCTGTGGCCAGTGTTGACTACAGGCAATTATTTTTTTGCGCTGTCGACGATTTTCTTTATCTTGGTGGCGAATAAGCCAGGCGCGAAGCGTTTTGATTTGCGGTGAAGAGTAGCGGGGAGGAATGTGTAGGTGTCTGCTCGTTGCATGGCGTCGACCAGTGAATCGACGGTCTGCTCGTGGAATAAAACACCTGTTTCGCCGTCCTGAACGATATCGAGGACGCCGCCTTTGGCGTAGCCGATGATCGGCGTGCCGGCGGCAAGGGCTTCAGCGGCTGAAATGCCAAAATCTTCCTCGTTAGGGAATAAGAATGCTTTAGCATGTTGCGCACGGTCAACTAATTCTTGGTCGCTGACACGTCCAGTAAAAGTAATTGTTGGTCCGGCAATTTCTTTGAGGCGTTCCGTGTCTGGGCCGCTCCCAATAATAGTCAGCGCTGCTTGCAATTTATTGCAGGCACGAATAGCAAGATCAAATCGTTTGTAGGGGACGTGGCGACCCCATATGATGTAGCCACTGCGTTCGGTATGCGGTGATGGAGTGAAACGATCAATGTCGACAGGTGGGTGAATAACAGTACTGGGGCGGTCGTAATATTGTTTGATGCGTGACTGGGTGACGGTTGAATTAGCGATAAAGACATCAATCCCAAGGATAGATTCTAGGTCGAGTCTTCGCATCCAGCGGACGAACATGGGGATAAAAGGGCGGATTAGCCAAGTTAGTTCGCCAAAGCTAAATTCACGCCTGAACTCTTCATAGTGACTCCAGTAATAACGCGTCGGTGTATGAATATAGGCGATGTGTACTTGATCGGGTCGGGTCTTTTTGACAGCTTTTGCTTCGGCGCTACTGGTGCTGATAATAATATCGAACTCCGAGAGGTCTAATTTGCGAAACGCTTTCGCACGTAGCACTGGCCATAGTACGTGTTTATAGCGAAGAAATTTAGGCAATCGTTTTTGCAAATAAGTCGTGCGCACATCGCAGTGATGAAATGCGGGCATTGCTTTTTTATTATAGACGGATGTAAAGATCGGTGCCTCGGGGTATAGCTTATGGATTTCTAACAGTAATGGCTCGGCGCCGCCCATATTGGTGAGCCAATCGGTAACGAGTGCGATCCGTGGCTGCCGAGCTGCCATTATTTAGCGCCTCGCTTGTTTAATACGACCCCGATTGTTTTGAACAGGATTTTAATATCCAGCCAGAAGCTCCAGTTTTGTGCGTAGAATAATTCCAGTTCGATTCGTTCATTAAACGATAGGTTACTGCGACCGGATACTTGCCATAATCCGGTGACCCCGGATTTGACACTATGTAATAGTGCCGCGCTGCCTTTAGCGAGATTGATCTCTTGTGGCAGGATTGGGCGGGGGCCAACTAGGCTGAGATCACCGCGAAATACATTGATTAACTGAGGCAGCTCATCAAGTGACGTGATGCGGAGGAAATGGCCAAACTTGGTGATGCGCGGGTCATTGCTGACTTTTCGGTGCTTTGCGTATTCTTTAGCTAGGTCAGGGCGGCCCATTTCACGGAACTCAATAGCCGCGTCTTTTTTGCCGTATTTTGCACTCATGCTACGAAATTTGATAAGGCCGATAGGTTTTGAAAATTGGCTAAGTCGATCGCTAATGTAAAATACTGGGCCTGGGTTAAATATAGCCTGCAATATGATGAGTATCAGGTAGAGAGGTGACAGAACAATAATCAGTATGAAAGATGCGATGACGTCGAAGATTTGTTTTGCAATTGCCCCCCAGCCGATTAGAGGTGTTTGTGAAACGGATATCATCGGGTAGCCTAAAAAGACATCAACGGTATTTTTGCCCGAATAGAACTCTGCTTCACCAGGTATAAAATTATAACTGATATGATTTGTCTGTGCTGCGCCGAGGATACGCTGATTGCGTTCGGATGAATCATAGAGGTCGGTTTGAATGATGGTGGTAATGCGTAATTGTTTTATCTGGTCCAGCGCCTTTTCGAAGCTTGAAAAATGGATGACATTGAGCCCTGGCGGGAGGACTTTTTTTGGTCCAGCAATGGCAACGATTTTATAGCCGCTACGGTGGGTTTCGGATAAGTTATCAGCGATGTCGCGGGTTGCCGCTGAGTCGCCGATAATCAGGACTCGGCTCGTTCCGCGGTCAAAGTAAAATAACAGGCTACGGGTGATGCGCAGTGCTTCGCGGACAAGGAGGATTAACAGGAAGGAAATTACTAACGCATAGACGGCTACCAGGCGGGCAGGAAATAATTCACTACCAGTCGCGTATTGCCAGCCGATAACGAGTAAAATGCCGATAAAGGATCCGACTGCGATCTTTCCCCACTCAATTAAGCGACGGTTGTAGGTGTTCGCTTGATACAGGCCCAGGGTAGAGAAGACGAGGATCCAGAAAGGGGTAATAATCAGAAAGCTGATGAAATAATCAGACGCGTACACTTGACTGACAAGTGGCCGCGGATCGTATTGAACGCGTAAGACGTAGGCTGCCGTAAAGGCGAGCAGAAGCACAAAAAAATCAGCGATAACGAGGACAAGACTGTAGAACTTGGTGTTTTTTGATGGCATTTGTGCTGCTATTATACCATTTTTTGCGGTACACTAGAGGGAATGACTACATCTCGTTTAGAAAAAATATACGCGGCGATTATTGCAGTTATTTTTGGGGGAATTATCCTGCATGCACCCCTGAGCGTTGGTCTAGGTTCGCTTTTTCCGCAATATGACTTATTGATCAAATCTTGGAAAGAAATTCTCATGCTGACATTGATACCTGTGGCGATCGCGATCACTTCTCGACGTCGGATGTGGCGGCAACTGGCGAGTGACTGGGTCTTTAGGTTGATTATTGCGTATGCAACTTTGCATGTGTTGCTGATTGCTATGGATTATCAAGGTGCAGCGGCGACCGCGGCCGGACTGGCTATTGATTTGCGCTACGTGCTGTTCTTTGGGTTAGTCTACGTATTAGTTCGGATTGCACCTGGCTATCGTCGACTATTAGTGAAAATTGGAATTATCGGTGCAGCGGTGGTCGTGGGTTTTGCCACGCTGCAGTTATTTTTACCAGCAGATAGCTTAGAATATATCGGCTATAGTAAGGACACGATTGCTCCGTACCTGACTGTTGACAGGAATCCAGATTATGTACGAGTAAACAGTACGCTGCGAGGCCCAAATCCGCTGGGTGCCTACGCCGGGATTGTACTAGCGCTTTTAGCAGCTGCATTCGTACGCAAAAAACTGAAGTTTGCCGATAGGAAATATACTATTGGTGTCGGTTTACTGGCCTTATGTAGTTTGATTGCCTTGTGGATTAGCTATTCGCGCAGTGCGCTGGTAGCGGCAATAATAGGAGTGGTGATGGTGCTAGCGGTGACAATTGCTCGTCAGCTATCGCGCAGGGTATGGATAATCGTTTCGGTGTTTATATTCGCCTTAGCAGGTGGATTGATCGTTGGCCAGAGCAGCAGTTTTGTGTCGAATGTGCTACTACACGAAAATCCGAATGGCGGCAGCGCTGTTAGTTCCAATGACGATCACATTGCTTCACTGGAAACTGGACTTGAACGAATGGCTAATCAGCCATTTGGTGCCGGTATCGGCAGTACGGGATCGGCCTCGCTGCATGGCAACGCGCCGATTATCATCGAAAACCAGTATTTGTTTATCGCGCATGAATCTGGCTGGTTGGGACTGCTACTCTTCATTGCTCTTTTCATAATGATTCTATGGCGTTTGTGGCGTGGGCGCGAGGACTGGTTGAGTCTGGGTGTGTTCGCTAGCGGCATAAGCATGGCTCTCATTGGATTATTGTTACCAGTATGGGTTGATGATACAGTTGCGATTATTTGGTGGGGACTCGCGGCAGCGGCACTAGGCAAAGGAGTGAATCATGGAGAATAGGCCAAGTAAAAAACAGCGCGAACTGCTCAGTTTTATTGACGGATTTATCAAAGGCAATGGTTATGGGCCGAGTTACCGTGAAATTATGCGGGCACTAGATTACAAATCTGTTTCAACGGTCGCCGTGCATGTCGACGGGTTAATTAAGCGTGGATTGCTTTACAAAAAAGATCATTCAGCCAGGTCGCTAGAGGTGGTTCGCGAAGCGATTGTCGACACACCTAAAGGGTCGGATGAATTACAGGCTCGCCACGCATGGCTAGTGGAGGTAGTTGAAAGCAGCTTGGTTGGCTATGAAAAATCCAAAGATAAAGCAGATCGAGATGACGTCGCGGTGTTGATCGAAGCACTACGTATATTAGGATTGAAAAAAGAACATGCCACGTTACGCGAGCGCTTTGGTTCGGCATCAGCAAAGTAACTCGACCGTCATAATTTTATATCTAGAAAACCATGCTTGACCTCGGTCGTCATTTGCCGTTATAATATTGTTTGTATTCCGACGTAGCTCAATGGTGGAGCAAGAAGCTGTTAACTTCGAGGTTGCTGGTTCGAATCCAGCCGTCGGAGCCAAGTGGAATTATTATTACAAAAAGCCATCGTATCGAATGGCTTTTTTGTTTGCCACCTCAGTTGATCGCCGTCTAATTGCAAGTTCGAAAGTACTAAATTGACGAGCGATC
>JAQGHC010000027.1 GCA_028289015.1 Candidatus Saccharimonadota bacterium
CGTTGGTTATTGGCGCGGTCGTATTGGGTGGTGTTGAGATTGAGGGACTTACCGACAGTAAGAAACTATCCAAGAAGCGCAGAGATGAGCTGGACATTGTAATTAAAAAACAAGCGGATGGCTATGGTCTTGGGTGGGTGGACGCGTCAGAGATCGACGAAATCGGACTGTCTGCAGCATTGGTTCTTGCGACACGGCGAGCAGTCGAACGGATAAAGGTGCCATATCATGAGATTATTATCGATGGCACGATTAACTTTTTAAAGGGTACGTCTAAGGCAAGCTATGTGACGACGCTCAAGAAAGCTGACTTACTGATACCAAGCGTGTCCGCGGCATCTATTATCGCAAAGGTGGCCCGTGATAATTACATGATCGAGCAAGGTAAGTTATATCCAAAGTATAAGTTTAGCTCACATGTCGGCTATGGAACGGCTGCGCATCGTGCAGCTATTGAAGAGCATGGCGTTACGCCGCTTCATCGGCTGTCATTTGCGCCTCTGGCCAAGTACAGAACGATAACATCCACTCCTACCGTGCCGCAAGCAGCTAGCGCAATGACAACGAAGAAAATCGGTGATGCGGGTGAGCAGGCGGCAACCGACTACCTGAAGCAGCAAGGTCACGATATTATCGATCGTAACTGGCGAACAAAATTTTGTGAAATTGACATTATTTCGCACCATAAAGATACTATTTATTTTACTGAAGTGAAGTATCGTAAAAAAGATGATCAAGGTGGTGGACTGGCGGCTGTCACGGCGCAGAAACAGCGACAAATGAAGTTTGCTGCTGAATACTATGTATTAAAAAATAACTTAAAAGATATAAATTTACGATTGGCAGCAATTGACGTCACCGGCCAACCGCCTGTCGTGCAAAACTTTCTAAAGCTTGGCTAATGCTTCGCGTACTGCAGGGCGGTCGCGTTCAATTAATTCAACTCTCCCTTCGATTTCACTGATTCCCATGGTAATAACACGTGATAAGGCGGCAATATCTTTCATCGGCTCGAAGAACGCACGATATTCATCTAACTGTTGGCGTGTCACTAAGCTATTGGCTGAGTAGCGGGGAAAATCATCATAACTTTTATCACCCTTAAAGGTTCTTAGAACCCACGGCCAGTTATCTTGCAGCCATTGCCATGCAAGCGGGCGACCTTCGCGGCCGCGTATCGTCCAGACGAACCAGCGCGCAGCGTCTTGTGGTCGAACAATCGTTTCATCTTTTATCATGTCGAGGATAGCGCTGATGCGTTCAGGGGTTTTTGTTGAAGTAATGCCGCTGGCGATATCTATTTGCAGTTCTGCTGAAGAGGTGGCCTTATGTTTTGCCACAAGCTGATCTATGATAGCGTCGTCGCCACCATGTCGAACGGTTGTGCTAATAATTAATGGGCGAAGTTCTGGATCAAGCTGTTCGATCGGTGTGGCATGATAAAGGTCGATCGCTGTTTTTATGGCTTCAGGGTATTCACCGTAAAGCATGAGACCTAAGATTGTTGAACGCATTTTTGTATCAGACTCAAGTTCACCTGCTTTCGTTTTCCAGCCTAGTCGCTCGTATTGAGCGCGGGCGACAGACGCCGATAAAGTACGTAGCTGCTTTTCACTGATATCGTCATTTTCGACAAACTTTTTTAACTCACCGATGGTCATTGCAATGATATCCCATACTGCTTCTGTTTGTTCGGAGCGGTAGGCGCCAAGGAGTGGAATCAGTTCGGCGCTTGCGATGATGCCAGCACGGGCCAAAAGGGTATTTTCGTTTAATAGCTGTAGCCGATCAAGTGGAGTTAGATTGCCAGCATGGATCTCATCAATGATTTGACGGAGTAAGGCGCTATCGTAGTGAGTGATAAAATGTGCGCTATCACCAACGTTAAATCGAAGCCCATTGGTGTGCGTTCGCTCAATAGCCACCTCGCGTTCTACAAGTATTTCTGGCATTTGAGTGCAAGATGAATTAAGTGGGATTGGCCAGACTTTATCAGAATCGTTGTGGGGGCCGATAAAGAATTGACGTTGGGTGAGCTTGACTGTCATGTCTTTCTCGGTTGCTGAGACGACAGGGTATCCGGATTGCGTGACCCACGTGTTCATAAAGTCGGTTATGTCTTTGCCGCTGGCGGCCGAAAGTGCTTGCCATAAATCATCGCCAACAGTGTTCTTGTAGGCATGCTTTGCAAAGTAAGTCTTAAGCCCGGTTTGAAATGCCTCGTGTCCAATATAGTGCTGTAGCATACGAAGTAAGCGCGCACCTTTGGCATAGACAATGGCGCCATCGAATAGTGTGCCAATTTCATCCGGATGATGAACATCAACCTGAACTGATTGAACACCATCGATAGCATCACGACGCAATGCCATGATACTTTCTGTCGTTGAAAAATCAAGCCAAATATTCCATTCCGGATGAAGTGCGTCGATAGCGACATATTCCATTAACGTCGCAAAACTTTCGTTCAGCCATAAATTATTCCACCACTCCATCGTCACTAGATTGCCAAACCATTGGTGGCTTAGTTCGTGGGCAATGACTGTGGCGATGTAGTGCTGGCTGCTGATACTAGTGCTCGCAGGATCGGCCAGTAGTGTGGTTTCGCGGTAGGTAATAAGCCCCCAGTTTTCCATGGCGCCACTACTAAAATCAGGCAATGCGACATGGTCGGATTTTGGTAGCGGATATTTTGTGTCAAAATATTCATCAAAGAAGTCAATTGTTCGTGTCGCAATATCAAGAGCAAAATCAAGGCCGCTTGCGGGTTGTGCTGGGGTTGCCCAGATATTAACTTCGACGCCGCTTTTCGTGGTTGCTGTTTTACGGTGTAATTCGCCGGTTACCCATGCTAGTAGGTAAGTGCTCATGCGGGGAGTTGTGTCGAATGTGGTTACTAGCAGATCATTTTGAATATTCTGCTGTTTGACGGGCATATTACCAAGCACAGTCGTTCCTTGCTCGGTAGTCAGAGTGACATCGAACGTTGCCTTGGCTTCAGGTTCATCGATACATGGAAATACTTCGCGCGCGTGGTGACTCTCAAATTGGGTTGCTAGTAGTTCTTTTTTGACGCCGTCGTGCTCGTAGTAACAAGGGTATAGGCCATGCATCGCGTCGGTAATCGTACCGTTGAATGCTATGACGACAATATGTGCACCTTGTTGGCTGCTAGGAACAGTAATCGTAAGTTCGTCATTCTCGCCAGCAGAAAAACTAGCTAACTTTCCATCAACAGTTGCAGACTCGATAGTGATATCTTTGGCATGAACAGTAATTTTGTTGGAATCACCGACAGAGGTGCCGCTCATTGTCATGAGGCCATTAAAAGCTCGTCCCTTTCGGTCGAGGGTTAAAGAGAGTTGATAATGGTCAGGGATAAATTGTTGGATAAGTCGAGATACTGTTTTCATCTATCTAGTATAACAAAGGTATAATAAGTTTATGAAACGCGAACATAAAGTAAGGCGAACGATTGTTGCAATAATTGTCTTTATCATTGCAGCCGTGATTATTGCAAGTCATCCCAATCTTCAGCAGCCGACCGTCTCACCACCAAAAGCGCCGACTTCGACGATCACCACTGAAGCTAGCGGCGATGCGGCTGAGACGCTCTATAAACTTGCCGTGAAAGGCCGAGCACCTAAAACAGGCTATGAACGAGCGCAATTTGGGGATGGATGGGAGATGCAGCAGGGGTGCGACGTGCGCAATATAATTCTTCACCGTGATTTGATAAACGTCCAGACGGATGTAGATGGCTGCAAGATTATTAGTGGTCAGCTAAACGATCCGTATACGGGCAAGCAGGTGGCGTTTTTGCGAGGTAAAACTACCAGTGATGACGTACAGATCGATCATGTCATCGCTCTTAGTAATGCCTGGCAAACAGGCGCACAGGCGCTAACTGCTGAACAGCGTCAAGCATTCGCGAATGACCCCCTTGAGCTACTTGCTGTTGACGGCCCGACGAATCAGCAGAAGTCCGACGGTGATGCTGCAACTTGGCTGCCGCCAAATAAAGCATTCCGCTGTCAGTATGTGGCAAGGCAAATCGCCGTCAAGGCAAAATACCAGTTATGGGTAACGGCAGCGGAAAAAGATGCGATGATGCGCGTACTGCATGCGTGTCCGGGGCAAGCATTGCCCTCGATTTAGAATAATTGGCCGATATTGCTGATATTTTACAGGTGGAGTATAGTTTGTCTTAGCTGGATATATCTGGTGTACCTACGATTAAGGAGAGGATTGTGACCAACTCGCAAGCTTTTGATGATGATATTTTAAAGGTTCCAACGACCCTTGATGATGTTGATGCTTTACTAAAAAGGCGGGGCAAAAACAGTGCGACAGTACGGGACGCACTGGCTGTGGAGGGCAGCGCTAACGAAAAGGCCGCAGAGACGCGCGCCCAAGTTGTCAAAATTCCAAAGCAGCAAAATGCTTTAATCGACGAGATGATCGCACAATACGTGACACGCCACCGCAAGGGTTTGCTTGGAAGGTTTGGTCGGACGATTAATCTTTCGAACGGTGTGATAAAGGTGCGTGTTATTCGCAAATCTGTTGAGTTACCTGTAGACACAAAACCTGTTATTCAGTGGCTGCTGGCTCATAGATTTGGCAAGCAGAAAGTGCGCATGGTGCCTGAAGTAGATAAAGTTGCATTGCTAGCATCTTCACCTGGTTACATTCGCAAGCTTCATCCGCTGGGTGTCTGGGTCGGCAGGCACGAAAATATCTCGATTCAGGCAAATGACGAAGAGAGGTCGACGATAATTAGCCATCGTCGATATCGGCAGCGTCGCCATCAATAAATATTCCAGCTACTCGCCCCGAACAGATTACTGTTCGGGGCCTTTTCCTTTTAGTATCGTGTTGAATATAGTTCGAGCTGAATCGCATCAAGTACGTTGCCAACGCTTATTATCGGCGATGATCTAGCGCGTATACCTAGCCATGCTATCCTGCGCAAATATATCATTAACGAGATGTAAAACATAAAATACATAAAAGGTACGGTCGTTGTCAGTTGCAATTTATCTTTGTACGCCATAACTTCATCGGACCATGTAATCGCTAATAGCCACAAGACAGTCAACAACCAGCTAAGCGCCAGTATCGTATCGCTTTGTAGCGTGGCTGCCGTATAAAAAAAGTAGGTCATCACTGATAAGATCATTAGGGTAAAAAGAATTTTTACGATGGTTTTGATAATGCCGGTCTTTGCATTAATAGGCCGATTGAATGGAGTTATGATTACTATCGAGCTGGCATATGACGTTGTCGATTTGATTGGTACCGGATCCGATGTGAAATGAGAACTGCGGACCATAAGCGGCAAATCGGTGTAACTTTTTTTCGTTGTTTCTGCTGTTGTGCGAAAAAATCGAGCTTTGAAGAGAATGTTTTTGGTGAGCTGAATGAACTGTCTCGATAAGGTGGAGAAATGATGATCAAATTTTGTAAAAGTCCTTAATATGAGCAAGGAGTGTTTTTTATTGAGAATAAAGTATGCAACAGCTTCTTTTAGCAAGGTGGGATGAACACTGTCAGTTGCATTCAATATTAATATCAATTCATTCTTGCCCATGACGCTGTATGCTTCTCGTAAAGCAACTAGCCGATCGGTTGTTTTTTTGCGTGAATAGACCGTAACGGGAAGTTTTGGATGTGATTTTTTATATCTGGCAACAGTCGCGACTGTGTTGTCGGCAGAGGCATTGTCGACGATTAAGATTTTATACTTTTCATAATCATTAACGACAATTTTTTCCAGGCAGTCATTGATGGTTGACGTGTTATTGTGGGCATATACAAGAATAGTGATATGCGGTTGTATCGTTCTCGATAAATTAGTAGCAATACTTCGTAGGCGGTTTTTTTGCGCGACCGCTCGCATGTCATACCAGGCAGCAGCAAGAATGATCGTAATCGCTCCAAGCGTTGCGGCTGCTAAAACTATTTCAAATATGCGCACTAGCAGTTGTTCGTTCATGCTTTTTTGATCGCCACTAACTTAAATGAATACAATCCACGCCACTCACTATAGGCACCGATACAGGTCTGTAGGACAAGATTTGGCGGGCCGTTTGCAGTAAATACGCTGACATCAGTCGGGATTACTAGTCGAGAGGACGTGTGTTGATAATGAAACGTGTAGCCAGTGTCTGTATAGATGATCGCTTCAGTAGCGGGTTGAATCTGCGGTAAGGTCTCGAATATGGCCGATTGTGCATGTCCATAGATCAGGGTTGTGCCATTACTATTGTTAACCGGCATCGAGACGTCGGCATAGTATGCATTATCCATATCAACATCCCAGCTGGCGTTATCGGGGTTGTAGGAGCCGACTTTGACGGGCAAATCAATTGCTGCGGCAGGCACGACGACGCGGATTGGTATACCTTGCGTCGCGGGAATAGTCTTACGTATAACTGGCCGAGGAGGCGTAGGCGTGGTAGCTAGAACAGGTATCGGTGTAAGGTTTACTGTATAGAACATTACTCCGACTGCAAGGTTAAGTAATCCAGCAGCGCTGTAGAATTGTGCTTTCTTGCCAAACCATCTAATCATGCGTGTATAATCCTGTGATTACGACTGCATTTTACTATAAGCACCGAGTGCGGTTCGTGAAACCAGTAGGACTGTGGCAAGTAAGGCTGTAAGTCCCGCCGCAATGTGAATGGATGAGTCAGTGCTTGTTTCAGGGAGCACGGATGGTGCTGCACTTTGTGGTGCAACGACGGGGGCGACTGCATTCATGCCACCGACAGGGCGTACGGCGCCCATGCCGCCGACTGGTTGGCTACCACCATTTCCGCCATTATCATTACCCTCATCGCCTGCGCCGGGTACTACAGGAGCCGGAGGCTTTACGGCAGTCACAACACATCCACCACTATTGTCAATAGTGACGTCTATGACTGTTCCATTGGAGTTGGTCGCCGAGCCGGACTTAGCGCCGCCGCTAGTGTTGCCACTCACGGCTGCCGAGCCAGAAGCTGCATCTTGATTATTATTATTCTTAACTACGAAATTATTTTCGTTCTCTACTATACATGTAAAGTCTTCTTTGGCTTCGATTGTATTAGTAGAGTCGGTTCCCGTATCGGATACTGAGCCGCTATTGACTGCACCTACTGATGCGCTTGATCCGCTAAGACTTACTGCTGCGATGGCCAAACTTAATAGTAGTTTTTTCATTGTGAACCTCCTTGATTGTAGTGAGAGTTGATGAACCTCCTTGAATTAGTATTAAATTGATACTTTTTGCAAACGAATGTTTATCTTGGTTAAGTTAATAATACGCCTCGTTGTAAAATCTGTAAAGGCATATATTTTGATGTGATATTGCTGACTGCTATCTGTTATCGCTAGGACTTAAAGACGAGTGAATTACCCCATGGATCGCTAACAAATACCTTCCCATTCGTAAACTTGAATGGATAGTTAGCGTCTTCAAGTCGTATAGCAAGTGTACTGACGTCAGTGTCATTCGAAAGTGAAATAGTAACATCCGATAGTCCGAGTGTTGGTGTGCGTTTTGGCGCGCCTTGGCTAAGCCAGGTATTAAGGCCAATGTGATGATGATAGCCTGCGATCGAAATGAATAGAGCGCTACCGATGTCGGCGGTGACATTGAAGCCAAGAAAGTCGATATAGAATTGCCTTGCTTGTTCGATATCACCGATACGCAAATGAACATGACCGAGTTTTTTATCTGCCACGGTGTTTTCACCCGCATGCTGATTAATATACTGCAGTGGATCGATGTAGAGGGTGTCCATGACGATTTGTCCGTTTTGCCATGTCCACGTGTCAGCGGGCCGGTCAAAATATAATTCAACCCCATTGTTCTCCGGGTCATTAAAGTAAAATGCCTCGCTGACTAAATGGTCTGCTGTACCGCTGTATAGCTGAGGAGTTGTCGTTAAGAGTTTGCCAACAGCGCGTGATAATGTTCCGCGCGACGAATAGACTATGGCATTGTGAAACAAGCCGGCCGATCGAGGGCTTGCATATAATAAGTTCTTTTTTTCTATCAGCTCAATAACGCCGGTTTGATTGTGTCCAAGCAAAACACTATCGCTTGATATCTCTAGCTGCTCTAGCCCGACGCTATCGCGGTAAAACTGTGACATTTTATCTAAATCCCTGACAAAAAGTTGTGAGGGTGCGATAGATAACGAATCTGAAAGAATGGCGCCTGACATAATACTATATATTGTATAGCAGCCAGGTTGAACTGTCTATGTCTTAGCTAAGTGAAACAAGCTCGATGTCGAATATAAGATCGGAATTTGCAGGAATATTAGCTGCAGCACGAACGGAACCATAAGCCATAGCAGACGGAATAACTAAGCGTCGGGTACCGCCAACTTTCATACCGGGGACGCCTTTTGACCAGCCGGTAATAACTTGGTTCAGTCCAAAAGTGATAGGTTTGCCAAAGTCATGGGAGCTTTGAAAAATAGTACCATCTTTGCATAATGCGCCGGTATAGTGCGCGGTAATAGTAGCGTTGGCGGGCACAATTTCGCCCGTACCTTCGATAATGTCGATAACTTGTAATTCAGGTACGGAAGCAAGTGGCGTAAAATTCGCCATCTTCGTTCCCTCGAGTGGTGCTTGCTGTTCTATAGTCATGCCTTTATTTTACTATGGTTTGGTATTTTGTACGAATCTAGTAAAGAGTTAAAATAGAAAGAGAGGAGGAACTATTGTTATGAATAGCCAGCAACTCAGCAGTCAATCTCAGGATTTGCAAGCACGTGCGGCAAGTGACAGGAGAGAAGCAGAGCGATTTGCCTTAAACGCAGAGACGTACAGAAAAAATGGCGATGAAACACGTGCCAAGGTGGATGAAGATCGTGCCCGGCGTCTTGTAACGGAGGCTGAGGGGTATGAAAGCGAGGCGGATCAACTTGCCCAGGCGTCATTAGCGCAAGATGCGCGAGCTCGGCAGCTTGAATCAGAAAAACAGCAGGTGAAGAGCGAATATGAAAGTAAAATCGCCGAGATTGAAAAAGAACAGCAGAAGCTTACTGGTGGAACGGGATTATTTTAATAACTTGAGGTGCAAGGAGAGGATATATGCCATTTAAAACCATCGATGATTTACCCGACAGCGTAAAGCATGTACTGCCTACGCACGCCCAGCATATTTATAAAGAAGCGTTTAATAGTGCCTACGAGGAATACAAGCATTCAAAGGATCGACGTGACGATGCGGATCGCGAAGAGGTGTCGCATAGGGTCGCATGGTCTGCGGTCAAGCATAAATATCAAAAAGGTGATGACGGTGCATGGCATCCGATAGAGTAATCAGCAGACCGTTCGAAGCGTTAAAGACGGGTGCTAGTTTAGGGGCAAAGCGTTTGCTCGGCTGTCTTATCGAGCGGGAAATTGACGGTAAGATGGTGCAATTGAAAATAGTCGAGACGGAGGCCTATGACCAAACCGATGCTGCGAGCCATAGCTATAATGGTCGGACACCTCGTATTGAAACCATGTTTGGACCTGCGGGACATTTGTATGTTTATTTTACTTACGGTATGCACTATTGTTGCAATGTCGTCGTAGGGGAAGACGGTCATGGCGCGGCAGTATTGATTAGGGCGGCAGAACCGATAACCAACGTTGAAATACTTGAAAAGCGACGTGTTGGCAAAAAAGGTGTCGATCTGACGAATGGCCCCGCAAAGCTGTGTCAGGCACTCGATATTAATCTCGATTTGAACGGACATGATCTATCGCTACTCCCATTCAGGTTAGTACTGCAACCTGAATTGCTAGATTCTGACATTACGACAACGACGCGCGTTGGTATTAATAAGGCAAAGGATACACCTTGGAGGTTTTATGTTACCGACAATCCATATGTGTCAGTTAAGGTGCGTGATTCTAAATAGCTTGCGAGACGTGATGCCAGGTGGTATACTATATTGAGTACATTATTCCGGCCAACAGGTCGGATTTTTTCATAAAAGAAGGAGAATCAGTCATGGAAGATATTAATATCAAGCAATTGACATTAGCGGTCCGTACGATCGCGGAAGAAAAGAACTTACCAGAAGAAGTCGTATTGTCTGTTATCGAACAGGCAATCGCCGCTGCATGGCGTCGAGATAACGGCGAACGTGACCAAGAAGTTCGTGCTGAGCTGAATATTAACGACGGTACAGCAAACGTATTCGTTGCACGCGAGGTTGTCGAAGAAGTCGGTAGCGACGCGGTAGAGATCAGCCTTGAAGACGCTCAGAAACTTAAAGAAGATGTAGTCATTGGCGACAGCATCGAAGACAAATTCGAAGTTGTTAGCTTTGGACGTGTTGCTGCGCAGACAGCCAAGCAAGTCGTACTGCAACGCCTACGCGAAGCAGAACGTGAAGTCGTGCTTGCAGAGTATGAAGATAAAATCGGTACAATCGTTAATGGGACCGTTCAGCGGGTTGAGCCACGTGTTATTCGTGTTGAGCTAGGTAAGGCGACGGGTATTATTCCACAAAGCGAACAAATCCAAGGTGAATTTTATAGTATTGGTAGTCGCATCAAAGTCTTTATCAAGGATATCGAGCGCGATAACCGCGGTCCGCAATTGATTTTGTCCCGTGGCAATGAGGCATTTGTCGAATACCTTTTCCGCCAAGAAGTTCCTGAGATGGAAACTGGTGCCGTTGAGATCAAAGCGATTGCCCGCGAAGCTGGTCGTCGCACTAAGCTAGCTGTCGCTTCAACCGTTCCTGGCGTGGATCCAGTTGGTACGTTCGTTGGTGGGCATGGAACGCGCGTTCAAGCGGTCATGAACGAAATTGGTGATCAAGAAAAAATCGACATCATTACTTTTGATGCGAATAACGAACAATTTATCCGTAACGCACTTAGCCCAGCTGAAGTAGTGAATGTAGAGATTGACGAAGCTGCAAAGCGTGCCAAAGTATATGTTTACGAAGATCAGCAGTCTATTGCGATCGGTCGTGGTGGTCAGAACGTTCGTCTTGCTAGTCGCTTGACTGGTTACGAGCTTGATATCGAAACGGCACAGGTTGCTGTTGAAAAGCCAGTGGACGCCAAGCCTCGCAAGAATATCGAAGACAGTTTGATGAATGCTGTTGAGGAATCGACGGAAGAATAAATAATTCTTTCTATAAAAACCTCCGCTATTATGGCGGAGGTTTTTATGTGCAGAATGATGCGATTAGCGTTGTTTAATCATTATTTCCAGATTGGAAATGTATTGCGCGGGGTTTACCTGGTGATGCTTTTTTAAGTAGGCAAGGTGAATCTGAACGAAAGGAAGCTGATTATCGGGATAATCAACGGCGGATGGGCTGTAGGCACTTCTAGTGACCATCTTTGGATCAGATTGTAGTTGTTCTAACTTTGTCGTGATTTCGTCGACAGTCATTAGCGGAGGCATTAGGCGGCTACAGCTGTCTTTTTAGGTTTCTTTACTGCTTTTTTGTGGTTCTGACCTTTTGACATAATACCATCTTTCCATGTACTGGGTACATTAGTTGTATCTATTATGCGCTAGTTTAGGATTAAATGCTAGTGTTGTCAAAATATTAGCACTCTCTTGACCTGAGTGCTAATATTTGATTAAATATATACAGCAACGCAAGTAATAATATAAAATGCTTGCGCTACCGCTAGGGAGGATTGATAATAGAATTATGGCAGATGATTTCGCAGATTTTCTATCGCACTTAACTGACAATGCACGTGTCAGTTTACAGCATGCCGACGCAATTGCGCGGGGGTATGGCAGTGCGTATATCGGTACGGAGCATCTTTTGCTCGGTGTCCTCGCCCAAGGTTCTTCTGTGGGTGCTAAAGTCCTTGCCGATGCGGGTATAACGCTCGATCGCGCAGAACTAGCACTGAATTTAACTCCTCGGACACTTGTCGTCAGTACGGGCGCAAAGGGTCTATCTGAAACAGCAAAGCTAACCTTGAAAATGGGTTGGGATATTGCGCAAGAATTTCATCATGACTATTTAGGCACCGAACATATTCTTTATAGTATTCTTAGTCAAAAGAACGCTAGGGCGACGGTATTATTACGTGATATGAATATAGACGTTGCTGAACTGACGAGTGAATTAGAGGAATTCTTTGATCGTCAAAGCGGTTCGCTTGGAGACGGCGAGGCGACATCGCGCGCAAACCCTACAAAGCGACGTGCAGGGCGTGGCGGCATGCTGGACACGTTTGGTATTGATCTTACTAGCAAGGCGAAACGGAATGAGCTTGATCCAGTGATCGGTCGGGACGAGCAAGAAGAGCGATTAGTGACAATTCTTAGTAGACGCACGAAAAACAATCCTGTTCTTATTGGGGAGCCTGGTGTTGGTAAGACGGCAATCGTTGAAGGTCTTGCACAGCGGATTGTGCGCGAGGATGTGCCTGATCATTTGCTTGATAAGCGTGTAGTGCAGCTTGATCTTGCTGCTATGATTGCCGGGACAAAATACCGGGGTGAATTTGAGGAGCGCTTGAAGAAAGTAGTCGAAGAGCTGCAAGAACAAAAGAATGTCCTCGTTTTTATTGACGAGTTGCATTTATTGGTCGGCGCAGGTGCGGCTGAAGGCGCGCTGGACGCGGCGAATATGCTGAAGCCTGCGCTTGCTCGTGGCGAGCTACATTTGATTGGCGCAACGACGCTTGATGAATACCGTAAGCATATTGAAAAAGACAGCGCGCTTGAGCGTCGCTTTCAGACGATAATTGTTCCAGAGCCAAGTATAAAAGATACAATAGCGATCATTAAGGGCCTTCGTGTCCACTATGAAAGTCATCATGGCGTCACAATGAGCGACGAGGTGTTAGAGGATGCGGTATATATGGCTGATCGGTATGTTAGCGAGCGATTTATGCCAGATAAGGCAATCGATGTCATCGATGAGGCAGCAGCATTAGTAAGAGTAAAATCGGGGCGCAAGCCAAGCAAGTTGCGTGACTTTACTCGTCAGTTGAAAAACTTAAATGAAAAAATGGAAGATGCGGTTGCGAGTGAAGATTACGAACGGGCTGCATTATATAAAACGCGTATTAGCCAGATCAGCGCTAAGCTTGAGGAGACGCGCCAAGATTACGAACAGAATACACCCATCAAGCTAACTGACGATGATATTGCGCATGCGATCGCTACTATGACAGGCATACCTGTCAAACGCGTTCAAAAGTCAGAAGCGAAACTGCTTCGCACGCTTGAAAAACATTTGGGCAAATATGTTATCGGGCAAGATGAAGCCGTCGAAAAAGTTGCGCAGGCTATTCGCCGCAGTCGCAGTGGAGTAGCGAGTACGAGGCGTCCAATCGGCTCTTTCGTCTTCATGGGGCCTACAGGCGTAGGCAAGACCGAGCTCGCTCGTGTGCTTGCACGCGAGGTATTTGGCAGCGACGATGCGTTGATAAAAATTGACATGAGTGAATTTGGCGAGCGTCATACGAGTAGTCGTTTAGTAGGTGCGCCAGCCGGATATGTTGGCTATGACGATGGCGGCCAGCTAACCGATAAAGTCAGGCGACAACCTTACAGCGTCGTGTTATTTGATGAAATTGAAAAAGCGCATCCAGACGTATTTCAACTATTACTTCAACTGCTCGAAGATGGTAAATTAACCGACTCTAAGAACAGAAGTGTCGATTTTACTAATACGATTATCATTTTAACCAGCAACCTAGGTGCGGATCGTATGATGAAAGAATCCAGTCTTGGATTTCATGCCAGTACGAAAACTGATGCGCAGAAACTTGACGCCGTCCACGAAGAAAATGCAACATCAGCAAAAAATGCATTATCAAAAATGATGCGACCGGAACTGGTTAACCGATTCGACAGCATCGTAACATTCAGAGCGTTAACGCGTAAAGAAATCAATAAAATATTTGATAATCTTATCAACGAATTGCAAGAGCGAGTTATTAGAAAAGGTATTCACCTGGTCATTAAGCCTGCCGCAAAACGGCTGTTGATTGACAAGGGGTATGATGAAAAATTTGGCGCGCGTCCACTTCGCCGCACTATTCAGGATGAGCTTGAGCACGAAATCGCCGATGGTATATTGTCGGGTGAATATGAAAAAGGAAGCGTACTTGAAGTTGGCGCACAAAAAGGTAAAATTATAGTTAATGTTAGACACGAAACGGTATAAATCTGCAGGGTACGTCGCCAGCCTTGTCCTAATCCTCATTTCGATTGTAATTACACTGGTGGTTTTAGGCAATCGTCAGCTGATTCTTGACAATGTATCAGCGTGGCAATATCAGCCAACTGATGAAATAGCGGGATTCGTTGATCGCACAGGAATGAGTGACGACGGTAAATTTTTGTTTTACGCCAGCCACCCATCATTAGAGGGGACGCAGGCATTTAATGATAAATGCGCCCGTCATGAAAAAAGTACGGCAATATTAGGCTGTTACGACAGTAGTCGCATTTATATTTATGATGTTCCCAATCCGAAGCTTGATGGAATTCGTGAAGTCACCGCTGCTCATGAGATGTTACACGCCGCTTATTTACGCATGGGTGATGCGGAGCGTAAAACTGTCAATGCATTGGTGGAGGCTGAATATGCAAAACTTAGTAATGACAGTAACTTCTCAGAACGAATGGCTTTTTATGCACGCACAGAACCCGGCGAACGGGACAATGAGCTACACTCCATAATAGGTACCGAAGTTAATGTGATCAGTAGCGCGCTGGAGGCTCACTATACGAAGTACTTTACCGACCGCAGTAAGGTGGTCACTCTCCATACTCAGTATGCAAGTATTTTCGCTGAACTTCAGCTGCGTAGCGAAGAACTGAGCACGCAACTAACGGCACTTTCTGCTAGTATTCAAAAAAACACGGCAAACTACAATAAGGAAGTGGGCCAATTGAACCAAGACATCGCGAGCTTTAATGCCCGTGCTAACAGTAGTGGATTTTCATCACAGGCGGAATTTAACAGTGAGCGAACGCGACTTGTTTCACGCGCAGCCGCATTAGAAGATATGCGTGCGGGTATTAGTTCAGAGCGAGAAGCCTACAACAGACTTCGTGAGGAATTAGTAATTATCGCAAGCGAGTCCGAAGCCCTCAATCAGAGTATTGACAGTAGCCTCGCACCAGCACCTAGTCTATAGCCTTAACAATAAGAGAATATGGATAGCTAGTTGGCTTAATCCGAGTGTGACCAGTTTCAACTGATGTTATAATAGTGGCAATGGTTAAAAGTAGAACTCAATTTATCTGTCAAAACTGCGGTGCATCATACCCGAAGTGGACAGGTAAGTGTGATAATTGTGGTGAATGGAATACGCTTGTCGAACAGGCCGCGGTCAGTCAAGGTAAGTCAGCTGTTGCAAAAAGTGTCAGTAGAGGACATGTTTTGACGCCTCAGACGATGCAGTCAATCTCGATTGAAGAAACAGCGAAGCGCATGACGACGGGCTATAGCGACCTGGATGCGGTGTTAGGTGGAGGTGTCTTACCTGGTGGCGTCATATTGATGGCTGGTCAGCCAGGTATCGGTAAAAGTACACTACTACTACAAGTCGCAAGCGAAGTAGGCAAAACGCAGACGGTGCTCTACGCAAGTGGTGAGGAGTCCGCCAGTCAAGTTAAGCTCCGTGCTGAGCGGTTAGGTGCTAATACGCGCGAGCAATTGCATTTCGTCGCCAGCACAAGTGCGGATGATATTGCAGCAACCATTCGTTCAGGCGCGTATAAATTAGTAATCATCGATTCGATTCAGACATTAAGCCTTGATGAAATAACCTCCGCACCAGGTACGGTTAGCCAGATTACGAATAGCAGCAATGTTATTATTCGCGCAGCAAAAGAAGCCGGGGCTGCTGTTGTGCTCGTGGGGCATGTGACGAAAGAGGGTAGCATTGCCGGCCCAAAAGTATTAGAGCATCTGGTCGACGTTGTATTGCAGTTCGAAGGTGATCGCTATGGTGGCTTTAAAGTAGTGCGAGCGGTAAAAAATCGTTTTGGATCAACTAACGAAGCGGCAATCTTTGAAATGTACGAACAAGGACTGCGCGTCGTCGAAAACCCATCAGCGGCGCTACTGGCTGAGCGACAAAATGCTGACGGATCGGTAGTTATGGCAACCCTAGAAGGCACTCGTCCGCTACTGGTTGAGATTCAGGCACTTGTCAATCCGACCAGTTTCGGTTATCCTAAACGCACAGCCTCTGGTTTTGACCTAAACCGACTTAACCTTTTAATTGCGGTCCTAGAACGACGAACAAAACTGAATTTATCAGATAAAGATATTTATATAAATGTTGTCGGCGGATTAAAATTGAACGACCCTGCGGCCGACTTGGCGATCTGTATGGCGATTGCCAGTGCAGCAGCAGGTAAGCGATTGGGTGACGAATTGGTTGTCTTTGGCGAAATAGGTCTTGGAGGTGAAATCCGAAGCGTGCATAGCGCCGAGCGTCGAATCGCTGAGGCGAAAAAGCTTGGATTTACGCAAGCGATTGCACCTAAATCAGGGCAGGCGGACTCATTTATCAAAGGTGTTGGTGATTTACGCCAAGCATTAATTGACTACCTACAGTAGTAGTCGGAAAGAAATAACATGGAAACAGTACAAACAATATTAGTAATCGCAATGCTTGCGATCCTAGCCGAGGTTACCTATCTGGTAGTCAAGCTTCCTCGCCAAAATTTATCACGACGCCAGTCGCGTCCAATTCTTGTCGATACGTCTGTCTTAATCGACGGTCGCATTATTGCCGTTGCGCAGTCGGGATTTATCGGTGATACGCTGGTCATTCCTCGTAGTGTCATTGGCGAATTGCAGTTTTTAGCAGATAACGCCGACCATGATAAACGCGCCCGTGCACGTTACGGCTTGGACGTGGTCAAAGAATTGCAAGCCATGCCTCATTTAAAAGTAGAAATCCTACAAGATGGCAGTAAAGCAGAGGAAGGCGTTGATGAGCGCTTGTTGAACCTTGCGAAAAAACATAGCGCAGCTGTCTGTACTATCGATTACAATCTTAATAAAGTCGCTGTCGTTGAAGGTATTACTGTCCTGAACGTTAATGAGTTAGCGCAGAGTTTGCGTATGGCATATTTGCCGGGCGAAAAGATGCTGCTCGAGCTCGTGCAAAAAGGCCAGGACGCCCACCAAGGTGTCGGGTATCTGACTGACGGAACAATGGTCGTCGTTGAACATGCAAGCAAGAGTATCGGTCAAACAATTGAAATCGAGTTTATTCGCAGTTTACAAACAGCTGCTGGTAAAATGATGTTTGCTAAGCCTATTGAACGCCAACAGCAGGCGATTAAGGTTCAGAAACCAACAGGAAAGCGCCCGATCGCGTCAAGCGCGCCTAGCGATGCTGTCGTTGAAGGTAAGCAGGCAACAAAAGTAGCCTACCATAGTGATGCGAAAGAGCGTGGATATGAAAAGAAGACGACGCAGCAACGACCTGTACGATCGAACGATAAGCAGCAGCGACCTGTGCGCAACAACAAGCCTCGCACGTCAGTCCAGCGCGAAGCCGCATTGATTGATCTTGTTGACAAGCAAGAATAAGTAATTTCCTTTCTATTCAAAACACCATTCGTATTGCAGAATGGTGTTTTTTATATAGCATCAGCTTTTAGAAGCTACAGATCAAACTCTTTTTCGTCACTTTTCGTTACGGTATAGAGAACGGTATCGGTGACGATGACACTTACTGTCTGCGTTCCTTTGCTTGTTGGAGCGTAATTGGTTTTATACGTACCGCTTGCTGATGCTGGCAATGTAGCGATAACCGAGCCGCCGACGCGTATCTCGACTGTTTGTAGCGGGTTTTTACCTGTCGCTATGTCAACTTGGATTGCGCCTTTTTTTGTCGCGCTGATATTGCCGATTGTCGGCTTGGCGTCCCCGCACGCATGCACGTTGTCGTCTGAATTCGGATCAAATCCATCTGGAGCGGTAAAGCTATCTTTTTTGGTGATCGGGTCGTTGAACTTCTGGACGAATACTTCTATTCTTGCGCCTTCTGGCGTACATTCGATGGCTTTCTTTTTTGAAACTTTATCAAATATCATCTTAACGCCGCTTTGCGCCTGCGCTTTGTTATACCAAGAAGGGAATAATTCATTGCCAATCCTTTGAACGCCAGACGGCATGGTGTACCAGCTACCGCCATTATCAGCTTTCCATTTTCCTTCGGCAGCATAGATATCCTTATGTGCGAATTCCATCACTTGTCCGATGATTTTTGCTGGAATGGATGAGTTTCCATTCGTGAGTACGCGCGTGTCGGGGTTGCCAAGCCATACGCCCATTGAAAGTGCCGGGCTATAGCTCATGGTCCAAATGTCTTTTGGCTGGCCACCCTTGTCGGAAGTACCAGTCTTGGCGGCAGTCTTGACGCCAGGAACAGAAAGCCCATAAAAGTTTCGTCCGTACAGGCCTGCGCGTGCGTTGTCGTCGCTCATGATGTCAGAGAGTATATATGCAACTTGTGGATCAAGAACTTGTTTGCTCTCATCTTTATACTTTTTAATTATTTCATTCTGACTGTTTTTTACTTCCAAAACCGTGCTATAAGGTTTGTAGACACCCATTCGTCCAAGTGAAGCGAATGCATTGACGTGATCAATTTGGCGTGTACCACATCCGCCAATCGATGATGATAGGCCTGCTTGAGCGTCTGCACCTTGCGTACAATAATTCACGTCACCTAGTGCGCGAATGGTCGTTAGTGTTGGTTCAATGCCGGCAACGTGCATTGCTTTTACGGCAGGAACGTTGCGCGAAAGTGCAAGTGAGCGACGAAGATTGATGCTACCCATATATTTTCCGTCTGCGTTCTTGAGTTGCGCTCCGTAAATGCCGGCCATCGAGTTATCATCGGCAAGCACAGACCCGCTACCATAGTTAGCTTTACCTTCGCCTTGATTAGATAATAGTTGTGCGTAAACGAGTGGTTTAATGGTCGACCCCGGCTGGATATATGCGGTCGCCGCATTATCCTGGCCAAAGCCTGGATAGTTAAAGTCACGGCTGCCCATCATAGCGACGATCTGACCGGTCTGTGTGTCTTCTACTGTTGCAGCACCGTTCGTAAAGCCGGCAAAATTAGGCATTGAAGAATTGAACATTGCTGTCATGGATTCTTCAAGCTTGTCTTGGATGCGTATGTCTAATGTGGTTACGACAGTCAAGCCCCCGCGTCCTACGGTCGTTTTACCTAACTCGCGTTCAAGTTGTGCGCGAACCATCTGCACGAAGTGGGGAGCCTTAATGTCTTTATACGGATCCGACGCAGGCTCTATATTGTCGAGAATAGGATATTTTTTTGCGTCGTCTGCCTGTGTCTTGGTGATGAATTTCTCCTCAACCATACTGTCTAGCACTTTGTGCTGACGGGCGATGAGGGGTACATGGCCTGCTAAATTGTACGGATCATAAAGTCCTGGCTGGTTTGGTATAGCCGCTAGCAAGGCTGCTTGAGGTAAGGTAAGGTCTTTTGCATTAACGCCAAAGTAGGTCTGCGCACCCGACTGGACGCCGTTACGACGCCCGCCATATGGAGACTCGTTAAGGTAAAGGTCAAGAATGCTGTCTTTGTCATACATGCGCTCAACTTCAACGGAAAGAATCATTTCCTTGATTTTGCGAGGGACACCGCCTAGTCCGCGGTCGGCAGCTTGATCGGCAAAGAAGACCTGTTTTACTAATTGTTGAGTTAAGGTTGATCCACCCTGGACGCTTCCACCGTTGGCATTATTAATGAGGGATCGAGAAATACCGCTAATGCTGATACCGCCGTGTTTATAAAAGTCACGGTCTTCAATAGCAATCGTCGCTTGCTTCATGTATGGGTTGATATCTTTGCCGTCAACGACTAATTTGTAGTTACCGTCACCCTTATCTTCCCATAGCAGTGCCGCATCGCCACCTGCTGGTCCGCGCTTGTCGTAATATTTAGTAACAGTTGTCTGGACCCGTTTGCTGATTTCACCTGGGCGAATCGAGTCCAGGTCTTTGCGATAATAGGCAAATAATGCACCGACGGTTAAAATCATCATCAAGATGCCGACGCCAGCGATTTTGAGGGCCATAATGCCGCCTTTTTTACTAAACCAATATGCGAACACGCGCTTAGGGTGTAAACGATAGGCTAATCGTTGAAGCGGCTGCTTAGGTAGACTAGCAAGATACTCGGCTTTTTTACGAGATTCAGTATCTTTACGAGTCCGACGTTTATGCGTCAAATTAGAGTACACGCTCATATTGCGTGATTTGTTGGTTCGTTTAGCCACGTCGTTTAATTCCCATAAGCAATATTGTAATCATTATAGCATCATTTCCATCCAGTCCAGTGCGATTTTCTGCTATACTGGCAGGAGAAATAACAGATAGGAGTAAGAATGAAACTTTCCGAAGAGCTGCAATGGCGTGGCTTTGTAAACCAGACAACCTTTAGCGATCTTTCCGAGCTTGACGGCGCTCCTATATCTTTCTATTTTGGTGTTGATCCGAGTGCCGACAGTATGCAAATTGGTAACCTCGCTGCAGCTATGATGGTACGTCATTTCATTAATCATGGCCACAACGCCTTCCTACTCGTCGGCGGGGCAACTGGCATGATCGGGGATCCAGATGGCAAGGCAGACGAGCGTCATCTTAAGACGCTTGATGAAATTGCAAAAAATAAAGCGGGAATTGCCGCGCAGTACAAGCAGGTTTTCGCTGGCATGAACTTTAATCTCGTCGACAACTACGACTGGTTTAGCGGAATTGGTTACCTCGACTTCCTTCGAAATGTCGGCAAGCACGTTCCGATGAGTATGATGCTTGGCCGTGATTTTGTGCAATCTCGCTTAGGTGAAGATGGGGCTGGTATCAGCTATGCTGAATTTAGTTATTCGTTAATTCAAGGCTATGACTTCGTTCACCTGTATAAGAATCACGGCGTGACGCTGCAGGTATGCGGTGCTGACCAATGGGGTAACTCAATTGCTGGCGTTGACCTCATCCGACGTATGGAAGGAGGCGAGGCGCATGTCTATTCAACGCCGCTCGTTATTAATAAAGCGACGGGTATTAAATTTGGCAAATCCGAAGGTGGTGCTATTTGGCTAGATGCAAACAAGACTAGTGTCTATAAATTCTACCAATTCTGGCTGAATGTCGATGATGAAGGCGTGATCGATTACGCAAAAATTTACACGCTATTATCTAAAGAAGAGCTCGACTCATTGGCCGAGCAACAACAGCAAAATCCGAGCGCACGGCCTGCGCAGCGTGCACTGGCTCGTGAGGTAACGACGCTGGTCCACGGCAAAGACCGTTGTGAAAGTGTAGAGCGAGTGACAGAGGTATTATTTGGCGCCCGACAATTCACCGATCTGAACGAAAATGACTTGCAGATGCTTGCTGGTGAAATTCCTGTCGTCGATACGGGCAAGACGGTCATTGAAGCGCTCGTAGAAGCGCAAATCACTGCAAGTAATGGTGAAGCTCGCCGCTTGATAGCGGGCGGTGCCGTGTCGGTGAACGGTGAAAAGATTACAGACGACTATGGCTTAAGCGATACTGCGTTGATTAAAAAGGGTAAAAATAACTTCTTGCTGGTGAGGTAGGGTGCTATCATAACTATAATGAGAAAAGCGTGGGCAAAAAAACAAAAAGGATTTACGATCGTCGAGCTGCTGATCGTTATCGTAGTCATCGGCATTTTAGCTGCGATTACAATTGTCGCTTATAATGGCATCCAGGCTCGTGCGAATACAAACAAAATCAACGCCGATATGCGAAATTTAAACCAAGCCATTGAGGTGGCTCGTTATAAAGATGGAGTAGCAATGCGTTATATCACCCTCAGTGCCGCGACTGGATCGCCATGTTGGGGTCAGCCTGACGGTACTGATCTCGCGACGCTATCTAAAACAACTGATAACTGTTGGTTATATTACTTTGCCGCACTCGATCGTCTTACGACCGCAAGCGGGATAAACGTAAAGAATCTTATTGATCCTTGGGGGCGTCCGTACTATATTGATGAAAACGAAGGCGAAGGTGCCGATCCGCCAAAGGCCTGTGCAGATGATGCAATTGGCGTGTATGCGCGACCATTCACTAGTGGACAGACGATGACGAAGCATACGTGGATTCGTAATATTCAACCCGCCTGTCTATAGGGCTGACTCGCGTAACAAAAAACTGTTAAAATATACTATATGTTACTTACGACCTCATTGCAGAAGATAAAAGGGGTTGGGCCTAAGACTGTCGAGCAGTTCGCTTCGGCTGGGTTGTATACAGTGGGCGACTTGATTGATTTCTTGCCACGTAAGCACGAGGATTTTTCAGAGATCGTTAAAATTGCGGATATTCATCCCGGTAAAATGACGATTAAGGCGCGCTGTGAAAAAATTGAAACACGACCCGTGCGCCGAGGGTTGCGGATTACAACCGCGACACTTGTTGATGAAAGTGGAAAATTACAAGCTGTATGGTTTAACCAGCCATATCGAACGACACAATTAGCTAAATCGGATGATGAATTTTTCTTTTCAGGTGAGTTTGAATTCAACTATAATAAATACCAGCTATCGAACCCAAGCGCTGAAAAAGTAACGGATATGCCCGTTAATACTGATCGCCTACTGCCCGTGTATCGATCGATCAAGGGTCTAAAAAGTCAATTGGTTCGTAAAATATTATCCGAATTACACCCGTTGATGACGATGCTGCCCGAAACATTACCAGCGGACATTATATCAACAGAAAAACTGTTGTCACGAGCTGATGCCGTCCTGGGGATGCATTTTCCCAAGCAGCCTAATGACGTCGTGCAAGCCCGTGAGCGTTTGGCTTTTGAAGAGTTATTTCAGCTACTGCTAGCTAGTCAATTAAATCGTCAGGATAATGCAAAATTAGAAGGCTGGCATATTCCATTTGATCAAACAATTGTGGCAGATTTCGTAAAACAGCTGCCGTTTGAGTTGACGGGTGCACAGCGACGAGCGGCGTGGGAGATTATTCAAGATTTTGAAAAGAAGACACCGATGAACCGCTTACTGCAAGGCGACGTTGGGTCAGGAAAAACAGTCGTAGCGGGCCTAGCGGCGCGCCAAGCCGCTGCATCGGGCTTTCAGACCGCGTTAATGGCGCCGACTGAGATTCTAGCTTCTCAGCATGCTGAAACACTCAGTCGGCTTTTGCAGCCCTTTAACGTGAATGTCGGTTTACTAACCGGAAGTGTCAAAGGAGTAGCCCGTAAGACTCTTTATGATCAGATCAGTAGTGGTAGCGTCGATGTTGTCGTCGGAACGCATGCACTAATACAGGAAACGGTTCACTTCCATAAGCTAGGCTTCGTTGTTATTGATGAACAGCATCGTTTTGGAGTGAAACAGCGTCAAGAACTATTGACTAAATCTGAGCATATGCCGCACTTGTTAGCAATGACGGCGACGCCGATTCCTCGTAGCCTCGCGTTGACTGTGTATGGTGAATTAGACGTCAGCGTTCTTAATGAGCTACCAAAAGGCCGTAAGCCTATCGAAACGAAGCTATGGTCGCCAAATAGCCAGGCACAGCTATATGCGAAAGTCGATGCAGAGATCGCCGCTGGCCGGCAAGGCTATGTTATTTGCAGTTTGATCGACGATAATCCTGACAATGAAATTAAAAGTGTCCAAGCTGAATATGTAAAACTCCAGAACTCTATATTTAAACATCGAAAGATTGGTCTACTGCACGGTAAAATGAAGCCGGATGAAAAAGAGGAGGTGATGTCCCGCTTCGCAAAAGGTGAGGTAGATATTTTAGTTAGTACAACTGTCGTTGAAGTGGGTGTTGACGTACCAAATGCCACGGTGATGATCATTGAAAATGCCGACCGGTTCGGACTCAGTCAACTTCATCAATTACGCGGCCGTGTGGGTCGTTCATCGCATCAAAGCTACTGCTTCTTGGTGATGAGCGACAGTAGCAAGCCAACACAGCGACTAAAAGAAATCGAAAAATCAAACGACGGCTTTTATTTAGCCGAAGTAGACTTAAAGCTTCGCGGCCCAGGTGAAATTTATGGACGTTCCCAGCACGGCGCGCTCAATTTGCAGATCGCTACGTTATCAGATACAAAATTGATCGGTAGGGCGCAAAAGCAAGCCAAAGCGTTCGTAGTCTCTGGGGTGAGTCTGTTACAATATAAAGAATTAGCCGCACAAGTTGAACAATATCAGCGGCTGACAACGTTAAACTAACTATATATGTATTCTGGAACAACATTTCGCACTAAATCTGGCCTTGTGATGGGTGTCCATCAAAAAATCGATCGTGTCGCACATCGTCACATTAAGCGTCATGTCTCAAAAATGGTTCATTTTCCGACGGCGCAGGAAGTATTACACTTCGAAGGGCTCAACGGTCCAGATGGCATTAAACGAAAAAGTCCGGCAAAAGACGAGCCGTGGCACTATATCGATCCGAAAAATCCCGATGACCACGTATTGATTGGAATGATCAATGATCACATATACAACATGGCTGAAGCACTGCGTGAAGGTAATACGGTTCGTGCCGCATTTGAAGCAGCATGGATGTCACACGCTATCACCGATGGGCTGACGCCTGCACATCATTATCCTCTTGAGGCTAAACTCGAAGAATTACGCGGTGGGCAAAGTATCGAAACTCGTATTACGACTAAGGACAAACTTGTATTACCGGGTAAGACTCGACGGCACCAAATTAAAAACAACTGGGAATACTGGGGTGTTAAAGGTGTTATGACGACGCATCTTGGCTTTGAACTGGGTGTTGCGACAACGATTGCCGGATTGAAATTCGAAGATACCGCACCGAAAGAGAAGCAATACGAAGCCGTACAAACGGATGGTTTCGAATCTGTATTCAAGTCCATTTTAAGTCATGTTGACGGTTTGAATATGTATGAAGAATTTAGCCGTTCCGGTTGGACGCGCCATCTGGCAACTCGGACCAAAAAAGTATTGATCCCTGAAATTGTCAGGGCGGTGACGCTCGCTTGGTACCAGGCTGTAGTGATTGCGGAGAAAAAGTAGATGAACATTCGTATTATTGGCGGCATGTATGGCGGTCAGCAAATCGAAGCGCCAAAGAACCGTCGTACGCATCCGATGAGCGAACGGATTCGCAACGCGTTGTTTAATAGCCTGGCGGGTGAAATGGCCGATGCTGAAGTGCTGGACGTGTTTGCAGGAACAGGCGCTATAGGCCTTGAGGCACTTAGTCGTGGGGCAAAATCGGTAACATTTGTTGATCGAGACCGGACAGCGCAGCGCTACTTGACACGCAATGTTGCAAAGGTTGGAGTTGAAGATAAATCAACGATAATACGTACAACTGTTTCAAGCTGGTTAGGGACGAAGAAGCCTCAGTTATTCGACATTATTTTTGCAGATCCACCGTACTATGACGTGCAGTTTTCCACAGTCGATAAAGTTTTCGACCTTTTAAAGCCCGGCGGTATTATGGTATTATCACATCCAGGTAGAGGTGAGGTACCGACCAAAACAGGAGTTGTTGTGGTGGACAATCGTAGTTATGGAAATGCATACCTCACTTTCTACCGCCGAGATAGCTAATTTGATCCGTCTAACGGGTCTTTTTTAATATCAAAAGTATCCTAATATAAAAGCAGCCCCAAGATTTCTCTTGGGGTGCGGTCATAACGTAGGACTGTTATGTAGTAACTATAGCACACATGTATCTGCTATGCAACATGACCATATGCTTACGATAGGGGTAAAATTGCTAATCTCTTATCGGTGTTCGACAACACCGCTATAATATGATGCCCATTACTATAGTGTCGCTTCACAGCACTTCTAGTTGCTATACCGACCGTAAGAACATCGCCAAACAAGCAATCGTAGTCTTTTGATAATTTTTGCAACGTGCTCGCGCTTTCATTAGCTAAATTTAATTTTACTCTAATTATGTTACCTGCGCCACCTTGTATTATGGCGCGTTGGGCGGTGTCAAATGAATCCGGGAGAATAGTATCAACGATTTGTCCGTGTTTGTTTTCGATTTTAAATCCGTCAATTCGACAAGACATTTCAGCATGACGAACGATAGATTCAAGCATTGCATCACGTTCTTCGGTTGTTGCCATTCCTTGTTGTTCTTTTTCGACATCCACATACGCATCGAGAGACATTAGAGCGGTTATCTCTGTATAGCTATCGCTTTGCTTAAATTCTTCAAATTGGTTTAAGGAAAAAGGCTGATACTTTTCGTCATAGTTAGATTCATTAGCTGTCATTACTAATATTTATAACACTTTACTATAATTGTGTAAACATTTGCAGCTTCGATCAAGTAGTGCGTTGTTTTACCAAATTAAATAGCAGGCCAGCCGACCTGCTATTTAATTTGGTACGCGAGAAAGGACTTGAACCTTCACGCCCGAAGGCACTAGCTCCTAAGGCTAGCGTGTCTACCAATTCCACCACTCGCGCATACTTGTCATTTGGTAACTTAGATATTTTAGCACTTATTCTTTGATATGAACAGGTTAAAACGACAATTTAACGTGTTTTGAGGCGTGATAACTGACAAGCTAAAAAATAATTGAATTGGTTACGCTTGTGCTATGATAGTAACAAATGAGCGAGGCTAACGAACAATGAGTAAAGTTGCTGCATATCTACAAGAACATATCCTAGGCGAGGTATCGACCAATCCCGCAGTCTTAAAGTCATTAAGTACCGATGCGAGTGTATTAGAAATCACTCCTGAAATGGTTGTTTACCCGCGCGTCACTAATGACATTCGTAAAGTAGCGCGCTTCGTCTATCAATTAGCTGAAAAAGGTCACGTCATGGCGATTACCGCCAGAGGTAGCGGTACAGATCAGACAGGCGCCGCGATAGGTAAGGGCATTTCACTTGTCATGCCCGCTCATATGAATCGCATCTTTGAATTTGATACTAAGCAAAAGCTAGTCCGCTTGCAGCCTGGCGTAAATGCAAAAGCGGTCAATGACGCACTATTACTACATGGCATGTCTATTCCAGCGTTGCCTGCATCCGCTGCCTACAGTACGATTGGCGGTGCGGTAATGAATAACGCTAGCGGTCCGCTTTCAGGACGTTATGGAGATATGTCACAGTGGGTGCATCAACTAGAAGTAGTGCTGTCAAACGGAGATATCTTACAGACAGAGCGCATTAGCAAGCGTGATTTAAACAAGAAAAAAGGCGTGCAGACGTTCGAGGGGGAGATCTACCGTGAGCTCGATAACTTAATCGAAGATAACGCTCAGCTCATCGCTGACAGGCTAGTCAGTCCAATCCGTGACAATGTCGGCTATTCTGCTATAGCAAACGTAAAACATAAAGACGGCTCGTTTGACCTTACGCCGCTACTTGTCGGCAGTCAGGGAACCCTTGGGATTATGTCTGAAATGATTATGAAAACTCAATTTACAAGTTCACAACAGACCGCTGCGTTCATTACATTTGCCGACAAGGAAGTCGCGCGGGACATTCTCGACAAATTAAAGGACCTTACTCCTTCGGTTCTTGAGTATTTTGACGGTGTTTTATTTGAAGAAGCAGAAAAGCAAGGCAAGAAGTATTCATTCTATAACGCTGCTTCTAGTGCGTTCGACGCTGGCGTGTTGATAGGATTTGATGATTTTAGCGAACGCACTCGACAGAATAAGGTTAAAAAAATGACTAAAATTCTAAGCGGTATTGATGCGCAAGTTACGGTTGAGGATGGGCAAGATTCAGACCAGTTGTTTGCTGCTCGTGAAGTTACTGCGTACATGCTGACGCCTGCTGGTAAGGAATTATCTGCTCCGCCACTTGTTGATGGCGCGTACGTGCCAAATGAACGATTTGAAGAGTTTCAGGCTGCAGTTGCTGGACTTGGTGAAAAGCATCGCCTACTGCTACCGATTCATGCGCGAGTACTGGACTGTACCGTCTACACTCGTCCGATATTGCAGTTGAATAAAGTAGGGGACAAGCAAAAAATATTTAAGATACTAGATGAATATACGTCAATTGTTGAGCGCTATGGCGGTCACTTGATTGGTGAAGCTGGTGAAGGCCGCGTGAAAGCCCGGTTTGCTTACAATGATATTGATGATGCAGTCCTCGAATTATTCGCAAATATTAAAGCGATTTTTGATCCGCATAATATTCTTAATCCGGGTGTTAAAGAGTCTACCGAACTGCGTCAATTAGTTTCAGAATTACGATCCAATTACGACACTGCCACATTTTCCGATCATACGCTCTATAGTTGATAGTCTTGAAAACTAACAGTAGACTGGGTATTATAAGCGAAGTGTAGGCCACGTTAGTGTTTTTATAAGTAATCAGACGTAGGCGAGCACAAAAAGTAGTATGCACGCGCGAGTGGCGGAATGGTAGACGCGCTAGCTTCAGGTGTTAGTGTCCCTCGGGACGTGGAGGTTCAAGTCCTCTCTCGCGTACCAATTAAATAAGACTGTCGACGATAGTCTTATTTAATTGGTATAGCGCAGGACTTTATGAAACGCTATAATGCTCGTTTACTCTACTCGTCCAGTTCGTAGCTTGGCAAGTATCGCCGACATACGCTGTGCGGCGTCTTCCGTGGGTATTGTCCGCATTTCTTTTTTAGAACTGAGCGGCCCAACAATTGCCTCAAAAGCAACATCGTTTAACAGTCGCGGCAATTCTAGCGGATATTGTTCGTGTTCGATGTCGGCAGGAATAAAGACCTTCTTGGTCTTCTTTTTGCCGCGTAGGTCTGGAACTCTGACAAAGTTGTTTAGGTTTTGATGTTGAAAATCTGATTCATGGGTTTCGTGAATTGTTTCACCGTACAACTCAACCGTATAGCTTGACCTTGAAGATATCTCGCTTGGCTTAAGGTCGTTTGCCTCAAATCCTAAATAAAATGATTCGGTGAGGTCGCCCAAATTGAAATCTTGCAGTTCATCTTTCATATCTTCATTTAGTTGTACTGCAAGATACGGCTCTAGCGTATCCAGTGATCGAGTGACCAGGGTGTCCAGGTGGTAAGTATATGTCGCACGTCCATTAATGTGTTCGGGCTGCCGAAAGCTAGAAAAGCTGAATTCGGTTGTTTGAATATCTTTCTCAAAATTGATAGCACGGCTACCGAGTAGGCGAGGGTCGGTGTGGTAGAAGGTTTTTGTCACCTCGTAGCCATCAATTAAGCCGTTCATAAAGTCTTCGTTGTTAGTCAACGCATACTGCTTTAATTCGACAAGTGTCGTTTTGACGTGTGGATTCCATTCTCGCATTGTCGAATTATAAAATATATATTTTCCGAAAGCAACTTCTAATAAGGTTTGAGCCTAAGGGTGGCATACTTTATCTTTGTTCGCTCCTCGCATAATCGTCGCTCTCCTACCTTCATTCAAATCTTATCTTGCCGCATTATGCGACTATTTTTACTGATTCCGCTATACTAGGCATTAATTGACCTATCTACTATGAAAGGGAAAGGCAATGTACTTAAGCGACGAAAGTGAAGCTAGCAATGCACGCGAGATCGAGATCACCTTTGATTCCGACAAAACAAAGGCGAAAGGTGAAATCATTCAGGTAGGTGATGGCGAACCTGTCATCAAGATACCTGGCAGCCAGATTGCGAGTAGGGACGAGATATTGAACGAGTTGTCTGAGGGCGAGGAGCCTGTAGCAGTCTGGGTAAAAATTACTGACAAGTTGTCAGGGCAATTGCTGCGTGAAGGTCAGTCGTTACTCGCCTGGGTGCGCGTCAAGCAGCGCGACGGGCGATTCGTCACGAAGACCGCGCTATTCAGTCTAGGTGCAGTCGCAGCAGTAACCGTAACGCGTCGAGCTATACGACACTACAAGTCCCGATAAAATTTTGCGTCGAGCACAAAAGAGCCCCGCAGACTTTGCGGGGCTCTTTAATTTATAAGTGAGGAATTATCCCTCGATTGTTGACAGTCCGTAGTTTACTAACGCAAAGCCTAGCAGGCTAACCGCAACGGCAGTAACAAGTAGGACGAGTCCTAATGTCACCCAAGACAGCGTATGTGGCTTTGGTTTTTGGCCGCCAGTCTCTTGCAGTTCAGAAAACTGTCGGTATAGCATTGCTTTTGAACCAGTATCGACTATTAAACTGATCGAGCCAATAGTAACGATATTAAGAATTGTTTGTGAAGCAAACGTAGTGACCCACGCGCCTTTAGTAAGTTCGAGGCTATCTTTGATGGCCGCGCTACCAGTAAGTTTCTTTTCGTCGTCAAAGAATGACAAATTCGCAAGTGAATAGCGGAATGCCATGACGATACCTGGAATAACGAAGAGAAGTGCCCATAGGAGTACTTTCCCTATAGTCAACAGTTGTAGTCCGACAAAGCTCCAGAATCGTTTAGAGATCGCTTTTACAGCCTGCCTGAACGTAACTTCACGTCCTTTGGCTACTTCTACTGAGGTATAGGCAAATATACCAGCGACAAACGAACCAATGAGTATTAGGCCGAATAACAAAACGGCTACTACGATAACCAGAATGGTTAATAATGTAGGGTCTAGTGCTGTGTCTGCCGGGATAGCGGCGTTGTCTGGTTTAGCTGATGGATCACTAAAATTGCCGCCAGCGCCAAATGCAGACAGGACGGCAAGCACGATCGCCACCATCGGAGCTTTTTGAAAAAGTAATTTGGTTCCATCTACACCTATTCGTAGAGGGTTGTTGCTATAATTTGTTTTTTTTGGCATAAATACTTCCATGATTATTGATGATATGAGCTCATAGTACCACCAGAAAGCGTCTCTGTCGATATGCGTTATACTGTAGGTATGATAGAGAAATTAATAGAGGTCGGCGTGGGGCCACATCCGCAACCATTTCCTGTCGGTTCGCAGTACGATCTAGAGCTGCTGTCGAACGGCGATCGTCGTAATGTCGAGGATAAATATCGCTATTGGACTGTCGAAGCTATTAAAGCAGATCTTGACTTGACTAGGGTCGATTTGCACGTTGCAATCGAAAATTGGCAACATGATATGAATATCGGCACCATTGTCCGCAATGCGAACGCATTCAATGTTGCTGCCGTGCATGTGATCGGCAAGCGTCATTGGAATCGCCGTGGGGCAATGGTAACTGACCGGTATTTGGACATATTCCATCATGCAACTGTCGAGGAATTTATAAGGGCAGTAGGTGATCGCCATATCATCGCTATTGATAATCTGGTGGGTGCGACGCGATTGTCCACTGCCACTTTGCCAAAAAAGGTCGTGCTAGTATTCGGCGGTGAAGGACCAGGCCTTAGTGATGAAATGGTTGCTGCAAGCGAACAGATGATAATGATCGAACAGTTTGGCAGTACGCGCTCGGTGAACGTTGGCGTCGCGTCTGGAATTGTAATGTATGCGTGGATGCAGCAAAACGCTTTGACATCACTTAAATAAGGGTAGATAATATTCCTATGACAGAACTCGCTTCATCGATCGAACGAAAAGTACAACTGAAGCTACAGTTGCAGGCAAGTGATGGGTTGAAAGAACTGGTTAGTGAGGTGATCACGCCAGAGCATAGACGTGAGTTTGCGCAGCGTATTCTGTATATGATCTTACACACGCAATATCCTGTCGCTATGAATGTTGATCCAATTCACGCTACTGATATAGATAATGAAATGCAGCGAACAGTTCGTGAATATACGTCAAATATCGAAGCGGGCGGCAGGATGTATAATCGCTCTTTGCACGTCGCACCAGAATTAGGTACATATGAATTTGCGCATGAAGAAGAGGGGATGAATCTGCGCTTCAAGCTGGCGTTGCCTGATATAGAGGCGAATAAGCTGTTAGCGCCGCCATTTGACCAGGTTAGCTCTAGTCGTGCATATGTCGTGTCGCATCTTCCCAATCATCTGCTGTTACCTACTGAAGATCGCAGTATATCAATTCGTAGAATGCGACGTCGGTTAGGGGTAGCGGCGCATCAGGGTAGCCAAGGTACTGTCGCTCCTGATGTTTATTATCTTAGTCATCCAACGATTAAAAAGTGGGCAATTGCTGATATGTAGCGCAATCCATAACGGTTATGCTTGCAAACAGTGGTCAAATATGCAACGATATAAGGTAAATGAGTACACTATCATCACAGCCGTACAAGGGCACGCGAGACTATTATCCAGCGGAAAAACGCATACAGAATTTCATTTTTAATAACTGGAAACGCGTTGCGGTGCGTTACGGCTACGAAGAGTACGGCGCGCCAATGATCGAGCCGATCGAGATTTACGCTGCTAAATCTGGTCAAGAGCTTGCCAGCGAACAAACATATATGTTTACTGATCGCGGCAGCCGGACTGTGGCAATACGTCCTGAGATGACACCGTCGATTAGTCGCATGGTTGCCGCAAGACGTCAAGAAATGGCGTATCCTGCGCGTTTATTTTCTATTGCGAACTTTATGCGGTACGAACGTCCACAGCGTGGTCGAGAACGTGAGTTTTGGCAACTTAATGTTGATATATTTGGCCTTGAGGGTGCGCTTCCTGAATCTGAAATTATCGCGATGGGCGCAGAATTTTTGAACGTATTTGGTGCGACTGATGATATGTACAGTATTAAGATTAATAACCGCAAACTTATTAATTTTATGATGGCGCATTACCTTGGGCTTGATACGGTTCAAGCGCAGTTGATGATCAAATTATTCGATCGAAAAAACAAAATAAGTACTGATGAATTCCGCGACCAGGCTTTGGATATCTTAGGTGAATCAATGGCGGAAGCAGGTTTGGCAAAGATTTCAACTTTACTAAATGCACACACTATGGCTGATCTACCCGAAGAGATTCGCCAGAGTAACGCGGTCAAAGAAGTCCAAGAGCTGTTTACGCTGCTTGACGCGGCAGGTATAAAGAATGCCGTATTCGATATCACGCTCATGCGCGGATTGGATTATTACACAGGAACGGTATTTGAGTTCTTTGATAATCACCCAGATAATAACCGGTCGTTATTTGGCGGTGGCCGCTATGACGGTCTCGTCGGCTTGTTTGGTGCCGAGCAAATTTCAGCGGTCGGTATGGCACCTGGTCTATCTATGACGGAATTATTCTTGCAGTCGCATGATCTATTGCCAAAGCTCCCGTCAACGACAGATGTATATATTGCAGTTTTAGGAGATGAGATGCTCGCTGGCGCCATGAAGCTTGCTGCCGAACTCCGTAATGAAGGTGTGAATACCGAATTAGACGTGACAGGTCGTAAACTAGACAAGCAGATTAAAACTGCAGTTAAAAAAGACATCGCGTTTATCGTATTCGTCGGCGAAGAAGAATTAAAAACCGAGATGTATTCGTTTAAAGATACTGCATCAAGCGAAGAACAAAAGTTAAGTTTTGAACGTATCGTCACTACGGTAAAAGATCGCCGTCGTGTTCACAGCGACGACCTTGACGATCTTTTCGAATAACATCAGATTATTCGTTGAGTTGGAGGCTTCCTCTCTGTATCTAGTCGCTAAGGGGGTTGCATTTGAATAGGATGGTTTTAGTGACGGGCTCAAATTTGTGACCCCTCTGTATCTCTGTTATAATTGAACACATATGAATACGATTGTAAAAAACCTATCAGATACCAAAGTTGAATTGACTATCACTCTCGGCAAAGAAGAATTAGATGCGGCTGAAAAAGTTGCTATCTCAAAACTCGCAAAAACCGTAAAGGTTCAAGGCTTCCGCAAAGGTAAAGTACCGCCAAGTGTCGCCGCTAAAAACATCGACCCAGAGATGCTTAGTCAGCAGACACTAGAAGATGCGCTGTCTAAAGCCGTTGCTCAGGCATACATGGATAAAGGCATTCAGGCACTTGATCGTCCAGCTGTCGAGATTAAGAAATTCGTTCCCGGCCAGGAACTGCAGTTTACGGCTGAGGCTGAAATCTTACCAACGGTAATGTTAGGTGATTACAAAAACTTGAAAGTCGAAAAGGCTAAAATTAATGTTTCTAACGATGAAGTCAGTGAAATCATCGAACGTATGCGCGGCGGTATGGGTGAAAAGAAAGCCGTTGACCGTGCAGCCAAGGACGGCGACGAAGTAAAGATCGATTTCGTCGGTAAAAAAGACGATGTAGCCTTTGACGGTGGCACTGGCACTGATTACGACCTAACACTGGGTAGTAGCTCATTTATTCCAGGCTTTGAAGAAGGTATCGTCGGCAAAAAAGCAGGTGAAACATTCGATCTTAAATTGAAGTTCCCTGAAACTTACCACGTCGCCGATCTAAAAGGTGCCGACGTTGTCTTTACGACTACCCTAAAAGAAGTCAAAGAAATTGTTCTTCCTAAACTGACAGATGAGTTTGCCGCACAGGCCGGTCCTTTCAAAACCGTTGAAGATTTAAAGGCTGATGTTAAGCGTGAACTAACTGCGCAAAAAGAACGTGAAGCTAATGAGAAATTAAAAGACAGTCTTGTAAAGCAGCTTGTCGATGTCAGTAAGGTCCCTGTCCCTGAAATCCTGTTGAACGATCAAACTGAATCTATTGAACGTGATATGACACAGAATTTAATGTATCAAGGTATTACACTCGAGCAGTACCTAGAGAATAAAGGTTTTGAAAACAAAGAAAAATGGCTTAAGACCGAAGTCTATGAAGCGGCTGAAAAGCGTGTTCAAGCAGGTTTGGCACTAGCTGAGCTAAGCAAGGCTGAAAAGATCGAAGCAACCAGCAAAGAACTCGAAGAGCATGTTGCTATGTATAAAACGCAGTATGCGAATAATCCGCAAATGGTCGCTCAGTTTGATCAACCAGAAGCTCGTCGTGATATTGCTAATCGCTTATTGACTGAAAAGACAGTCGAACGATTAGTTGAATTGAACACGACAACCAAGTAGCTATTTTTATCTGAGGATGTCAACCCCCCCTGATCTATATACGGATCAGGGGGTTTTACCCTTTCGCGTCGCGTTAAAAGGTAATGGCTCCCGTCAGTAGGGTTTAGCTTTGCGTTCGATCTGATTGCATTGTGACCTTGTTGGCGATCATACATGGTCACTCATTTAACGGTGATCCGCACAAAGGTAATAGTTGTATCATGCGGAATGACTTTAAGGTGACAAACATTGTCATCGGATTACTAAGGGGATCTAAGGCTGCACTATCAAGTGGCGTGCCCGTGATCTTTCGGACGATTGGAATATCAGTTATGACCGTACTCTAAGCTAATCTTCGTTTGATTGCAACGTCGGTAGACTGGCGAGGTTGTGGGGGTGTTCGATGCACGATCAATATCTTTCGTCTACGAGAAAGATTGTCAACATACTCATACCATAAAATTAAAGACAAACTAGCAGGATGATGCGCTGAAACAACGAGGCTGCTAGCACTCACTTGCATCGAGTGCTAGCTTTGGTATACTAGATATATGAATAAGCCGACTAGTTATCTTGTCCCAACAGTTATCGAGAAAACGCATGATGGCGAACGTGCGTTTGATATTTACTCACGCCTACTTAACGAACGCATTATTTTTTTAGGTGAAGACGTCAATGAACACACGGCGAATATCGTTGTTGCGCAGTTGCTGCACCTTGCGTACGATGATCCGAAGAAAGACATTAAGTTGTATATAAATAGCCCGGGTGGCAGTGTTTACGACGGTTTGGCTATTTATGATACGATGCAGTATATATCACCTGACGTGGTAACAATTGGTATAGGTTTACAAGCAAGTATGGGCGCGTTCCTACTGTCGAGTGGCACGAAAGGTAAGCGCTTTGCGTTGCCAAGTAGTCGTATTATGATTCACCAGCCGTCAAGCGGTACGCAGGGTAAGGTGAGCGACCAGGAAATTACACTTCGTGAAAGCTTGTTCCTGAAGCATCGTCTAAACGAAATTCTCGCTAAGAACACAGGTCAAAAATTAGCTAAAATCGAAAAAGATGCCGATCGTGACTACTGGATGAGTGCTGAAGAAGCCTCCAAGTACGGCCTGATCGATGAAGTAATTAAACACGCTTAAATTCCTACTCGTTGACGCTGCATTCTTTGTATGGTTATATGAAGTTATTCCTAGCATCAATAAGATAGGTGGTAAATGTTATGGACGTATTCTCTAATATCAATGTGGAAGCTTTCAAGATGCTCGTATGGGTATTTGCCTTGGCAGTTGGCGTTCTGGTGTTTGTATCTTCAGAACGCGTCGGCATTTTTGATAAGATTATTGCAGTCGTCAAAGGTGTATTTGCTATGGCTTTGTCTGTCGCCGCATTGGCGATCGGTGTCGTGTTCTATATCCTTTCACACGCAACGGATAGTCGTTGGTCTGTAGGTAAGGACGCGACAGTCGAATCACCGCAAATACCTGACAATCCGTTTTTTGGTCAAGTCATTGACACGCTCAACTCATTTATGGGTAGCGTAACCGGCAGTGTAAATGATCTGTTTGCTATAAAGAATGCGTTTGTAACTACGCAAGATTTCTTTCTTCTGGCGGGCTGGGCAGTACTATTGGTTATTCCGTTATTTATACTGCTGCGCATTCTCACTTGGCGAAAGGAATCTCGGGAGAAGCGTCAGATGAAGCGAGACAGGGCAACGCTCAGAAGGATTTCTACTGAGCTTGAGCAGATGAAGCGAGCGCTTGGTTTACCGCCGCCGGATGTGAAATAAGGAATACCGTGTCGTGTGGACGCGAAAAGGGGTCGTCGCTGACCCCACCACACACTCCTGAATTTTGAAGCTACATTTCATACGATGTGGTCAATTTTTATATCTTGACTAATCAATGTGAAAAGCATTATATATTTATATAACAAAGGAATTTAATGCTAGAAGTTGTTGACGTCGGAGTGGCTCATATAACAAAGCGCGAAAAGATGCTTCGTTATTATGGGCGCGTGCTTGAACCTGGGCAAGCAAACGACCAAGATGCGTATATGATAGACGAGCAGTATAATTGTTTTGCTGTTGCAGATGGTGTTGGCAGCAGTATCAATTCGGATATTGCAGCGAAAGTAGTGTGCGAGGCCTATCGCGCAACAGTCATTGATCACTCTAACGGCACGGTGAGTATGTCAAAAAGCCAAAGGGAAGACGCAAGCGACACGTTGCACCGTCTTCACTCGGCTGCTGCAGGCGCACATGCAACCACTACGTTTACTGGGTTCACAATCCATGCAAATAATATGGCGTCGTACTTGCATATCGGTGATTCGCAGTTGTTACTTTTGCGTGATGACGATGTAATGCAATGTACGAGTGAACACGTGGCGCCTAATGGTTTTCAGCTACTGAATTATTTAGGGACACAACCCGAGTGGAAAGCAATGGGATATGCCCGACATCCATTGGAGCTGACGGGTGAGTCAAACGCATTCAGCACTACGAAATTAGAGGCGGAATGGGGTTTTATCCGTCTGAAGGACGGCGATCGATTAGTATTGATGACCGATGGCGTGCGAGGTAGTGGTCAAAACGACAGACTCGAAGATCGTTATTTGAGGGAATATATGCAGCGTCGATTAGGTGCGACTGCATTTGCGCAGCTAGTCATGAGAAAATCTCGCAAAGAGGATGATTCTACTCTCGTGGTTGTCGATCTTGGCCTATCATTAAATACAGTCAAATAACCCCTTGACTAATTGCACAAAAACCTTCACAATGGGTACTAAGAAGTAGTGTATCTTTGGTTGTGTATGTTCATAGTTAGTTGGCCCTAACAGAGAGCAAATCAGAGTTTAGGGAATCTTCGGCGCCGATTACCCAACTAATATAATTCAATTGCGAGGAGTTACAATGGCAAAAACCAAGCCTGACGTGGCTAAGCGTGTGTTCTTTACGAAGGACGATACCGCTTTACCACTACCAAACCTAATCGCTCACCAGAAAGACTCATGGCGTGAATTCGTCGAGACTGGTTTGAGTGAAATATTTGCAGAACTTAACCCAATCGAGGACTATACTGGTCAAAAGCTCGAATTGCGATTCAAAGAATACGCATTCCAGGCACCAAAGACCACAGAGCAAGATGCGAAAGTGAACAACCTTACGTTCGACGCACCATTGCACGCCAACGTCGAGCTTACCAACAAGGTAACTGGCGAAGTCAAAGAGCAAGAAATTTATCTTGGTGATTACCCTTGGATGACTGACCGCGGAACATTCGTGATTAATGGTACTGAGCGTGTCGTCGTTTCACAGCTTATCCGTTCTGCAGGTGTATTCTTTACTGCTGACAGCGCTGTCGGCCGTAACAACTACGGAGCAAAACTTATCCCAGGCCGTGGTGCTTGGCTAGAGTTTGAAACCGCTTCAAACGGTACGATCTACGTTAAGATCGACCGTCGCCGTAAACTACCTATCACAACACTACTACGTGCTCTAGGTCACAACAAAACATCAGAAATAAAAGCATTATTTGCTGATGTTGATACTGGCGATGTCAAGTATATCGATGCGACTCTTGAAAAAGATCCAGCACGCGGTGCTAACGAAGCGTTAATCGAAGTTTACCGGCGTCTTCGACCAGGTGATCTTGCGACTGTTGATAACGCACGCAGTATGATCGAACGAATGTTCTTCGATTTCAAGCGATTCGACTATAGCCGCGTCGGACGTTACAAATTAAACCAACGCCTTGGTTTGGAAGTGCCAAACACGACAGAAAACCGTGTTTTCCAAATGACCGACTTGGTTGCAATCATTAAGGAAATCATTCGCCTTAATAACACCCAGGATCCAGCTGATGACATCGACGCGCTTTCAAACCGCCGTGTCAAATTAGTTGGTGAATTGGTTGCTCGTCAGTTCCGCGTCGGTATGCTTCGCATGCAACGTAACGCAATGGACCGCATGAGTATGAGTGATCTTGAAACTGTTACTCCTGGTCAGCTAATTAATGCTCGCCCGGTCGTTGCTGCTGTTCGTGAATTCTTTGCTAGCTCACAGCTTTCGCAGCTGATGGACGAAGTGAACCCGCTCGCAGAGCTTTCACACAAACGTCGCCTTAGTTCAATGGGTCCTGGTGGTCTTTCACGCGAACGCGCTGGCTTTGATGTCCGCGACGCTCACCCGACTCACTACGGTCGCCTTTGTTCTGTTGAAACCCCAGAAGGTGCCAACATCGGACTTGTATTGAACCTTGCAACCTACGCTCGTGTTAACGAATACGGTTTCATTGAAACTCCTTATCTTAAGGTAGTAAGCGGTAAAGTTACCGATGAAGTCGTTTATCTTGACGCTTCACAAGAACTTGGCGAAGTTATCGCTGACGCTGGTGCGAAATTGAACGCTGACGGTACATTCGTTGCCGAACGTGTGAGCGCTCGTGACAACCTTAACCCGGCGCAAGTAGACTCTGCTGACGTGACCTACATGGATGCAGCCAACAAACAAATTCTTGGTTCAACCGCATCATTGGTGCCGTTTATCGAGAAAAACCGTGTTGACCGTTCATTGACTGGTTCAAACATGCAAAAGCAAGCAGTGCCACTTCTGAACCCAGAAGCAGCCATTGTCGGTACGGGTATCGAATCTGTGCTTGCGCAAAATACTAGCCAATTGATCGTTGCAGAAGCCGACGGCGAAGTTGTACGTGCTGATGCTGACGAAGTGCATGTCAAGTATAAAGACGGCGTTAAGATTTACGAAGTTGTTCACTTCTCAAAATCTAACGATGACCGTTCAATCAACCAAAAAGTTCGTGTATTGCGTGGGCAAAAAGTGGTTGCTGGCGACATTCTTATCGAAGGCGCATCGATCGCTGATGGCGAACTAGCCCTTGGTCGCGACCTCACTGTGGCCTTCATGCCATGGGGCGGTTACAACATGGATGACGCGATCGTTCTTTCTGATCGTATCGTTAAAGAAGACGCATTAACGAGCATTAACATTAAGGACTACACTGTTGAAGTTCGTGAAACCAAGCTTGGTCCAGAAATTGTCACCCGCGACATTCCAAACGTTTCAGAAGATTCACTTCGTCACCTTGATGAAATGGGTATTGTTCAAGTTGGTTCTGAAGTTAAATCTGGCGACGTACTTGTCGGTAAGATTACACCAAAGGGTGAGCAAGAACTAAGCAGCGAAGAGCGCCTACTACGTGCAATCTTCGGTGAAAAAGCAAAAGACGTTCGTGATACTTCACAGCGCATGAACAATGCTGGTGGCGGGAAAGTTGTCGGAGTTAAGATCTTTAGCCGTGAAAACGGTCACGAACTTAAAGCTGGTGTATTAATGCAGATTCAGATTTTCGTTGCACAACTTCGCAAAATTAGCGTTGGTGACAAGCTAGCTGGTCGTCACGGTAACAAGGGTGTTGTTGCACGTATCCTTCCTGTCGAGGATATGCCATTTATGGAAGACGGTACGCCAGTTGATGTGGTCCTGAACCCACTCGGTGTCCCATCTCGTATGAACATTGGTCAGCTATTTGAAACGCACCTTGGTATGGCAGCTCGTGCGCTTGGTTACAAAGTTGCAACACCTCCATTTAACGGTGTGCCTAACGATGTCATTAGCGACGAGCTTGAAAAAGCTGGCTATGCTCGTGATGGTAAATCTCAACTTTACGATGGCCGTACTGGTGACGCCTTCGAAGAACGAACGACTGTTGGTGTGATGCACATCATTAAGCTTCACCACATGGTAAGTGACAAGATCCACGCTCGTTCAACTGGTCCATACACAATGGTCACCCAGCAACCACTTGGTGGTAAAGCACAAAACGGTGGTCAGCGATTCGGAGAGATGGAAGTCTGGGCCCTCGAAGCTTACGGTGCTGCAACAACATTGCAGGAGATGCTTACTATTAAATCTGACGATGTCTACGGTCGTGCAAAAGCCTACGAATCAATCATTAAGAACGAAGCGATTGTTGGTCCGAAACTGCCAGAATCATTCAACGTCTTAGTGAAAGAATTGCAAGGACTTGGGCTTCGTGTTGACTTGCTTGACGAGAGCGCAGATGCAGCTATTGACGCAGAAGTGATCATTGCTACTAGTGGTCCAGCGGACAAAACTGTCCCTGCTCAGATCGTATTTGATGATGAAGAACTTGAAACGATTCTAGACGAAGCTGATGAACTCGGCGACCTTGAAGATGGTATAACGATTCAAGACATTGATGAAATAGAAGAAATTAAGGAGGAGGCGTAAGATGAGTCGTATTCTCGCTAACAACGGTATTGCTGATTTTGATGCAGTCCGTCTGGCAGTCGCTAGCCCCGAAGATATCCTAAAGTGGAGTCACGGGGAAGTCACTAAGCCTGAAACTATTAACTACCGTACCCAAAAACCTGAGCGTGATGGTCTTTTCTGTGAACGAATTTTCGGACCAGTTAAAGATATTAATCCGCACGACAACAAGCTAAAGGGTGTTCGTTCACGCGAAGCTGCGATCGACAAGAATGGTGAATTAGTCACTAAATCTATCGTTCGCCGCGAACGCATGGCGCACATTAACCTTGCTGCTCCTGTTGCTCACATTTGGTTCATGCGTGGCACACCTAGTGCTATGTCGTTACTACTTGGCATCACTGTTCGTAACCTTGAACGTATCGCTTACTTTGCAACCTACGTTGTTCTCGAAGTTGATACAGTCAAGCGCGACCAGATGCTCGCTGATCTAGAAGCTGAAACTGAAGCTGGCCGCATGGCAATCAAAATTCGTGCTGAAAAAGAAGCAGAAGCAGAAGGTGCTGACGTAAAAGCGCTTGCTGAACAGCAATCACGTGAAGTTGAAGAACTGAACGAAAGCTATACGATCAAAAAAGCGCAGCTTGAAATGCTCGTAAAGAATGCCCTTGTTAACGAAACTGATTTCCGTAATCTTCCTGAAGAATACGAAGAATTAGCTAAGGTTGGTATGGGTGGAACTGCGATGAAAGCATTGCTTGACGACATCGATTTGCCGCAACTTATTGCTGAATTGACTGAAGAAGTTGAAGGCGCAAAGGGTCAACGCGAAAAGAAACTATTGAAGCGCCTTAAAGTGCTTGAAGCTATGCACGCTGCAGGCATCAAGCCAAACAGCCTTACATTGACTGTTCTTCCTGTTATTCCACCGGACCTACGTCCAATGGTACAGCTAACAGGTGGCCGTTTTGCAACATCTGACCTTAACGACCTTTACCGCCGCGTTATCAACCGTAATAACCGTCTAAAGAAACTAATGGATCTTAACGCTCCTGAAGTTATCTGCCGAAACGAAATGCGTATGTTGCAAGAAGCAGTCGATGCTTTGATCGACAACAGTGCCGCTCGTGGTGGTCGTGCGGTTAATGCAACAGGTGGCCGTCGCCGTCTTAAATCTATCAGTGATATGCTTAAGGGTAAGCAGGGCCGTTTCCGCCAAAACCTTCTTGGTAAGCGTGTTGACTACTCTGGACGTTCAGTTATTGTCGTTGGTCCAAAGCTTAAGATTCACCAGTGTGGTCTTCCAAAGCAAATGGCCCTCGAACTGTTCAAGCCTTTCGTTATTAGCTGGTTGATTCGTGGTGAGCACGCTCACAACATCCGCTCAGCTACTCGTTTGATCGAAGCAGGTGACACATTGGTATGGGATGCACTTGATGCAGTGATTGAAGGCAAATACGTTCTATTGAACCGTGCACCGTCTCTTCACCGTCTGTCAATCCAGGCTTTCCAGCCAAAACTTGTTGAAGGTAAGGCAATTCAGCTGCATCCACTTGTCGCAAACGGATTCAACGCCGACTACGATGGTGACCAGATGGCTGTTCACTTGCCACTATCAGATGATGCGCAGCGTGAAGCTCGCGAGCTGATGAGCGCAACAAACAACCTTCTAAAGCCTGCTGATGGAGCGCCAGTCCTAAACATCGGACAGGACGTCGTTCTTGGTAACTACTACCTAACGTATGTAAAGCCAAGTGCGCAAACTGATACAGTCAAAGCCTACAGCTCTGTTTATGAAGCTGAAATGGCGTATGACAACCGCAAACTGCAGCTGCAAAGCCCAATTCGTGTGTTCGCTAAGGGTGAAATGCGTGATACGACATTAGGTCGCGTCTTCTTTAACGAAATCTTGCCTGCAGATTATCCATACGATAACTCTGTCCAGAACAAGAAGCAACTGAAGAAGGTTCTTGCGGTCATCTTCACGCAGTACGGTGCTGAAGAAACGGCAAAGACTGCTGACAAGATGAAAGGTCTCGCGTTTCGTTTTGCAACTATCGCCGCCGTATCGACCGGTAAAGACGATTACATCCAATTCAAAGAAATCCCCGCATTCGTTGCTGAAGGTGATGCAAAGACAACGTTGATCTCTGAACAGTTTGACCAAGGTCTTGTGACTGACGAAGAGCGATACACGCTTACTGTTGCCGCATGGCGAAGTGTTGACCGTAAAGTAACTGACTTCTTACAGGATCAGTTGAAGAACATGGACACCAGTATTAGTGTCATGGTCAACTCAGGTGCCCGTGGTGATATCTCAAACGTCAAGCTTGCGAGCGCGATGGTCGGCATTATGGTGGATGCAAGTAACCAAGAAATCGAACTTCCTATTCGTTCTAACTATAAAGACGGTCTAAGCTCCCTGGAGCAGTTCGTGGCAACACGTGGTGCACGTAAGGGTCTGATCGACACCGCTCTTAAGACCGCTGACTCGGGTTATCTTACTCGTCGTCTGGTTGATGTGTCACAAGATGTCTTTACTGTTGCAGACGCTGAAGGTGATGACGATGGATACGCAATTAGCCGTAGTGAATCAGAACTTACAATGATTGCCTTTGGTAACCGCCTTGCTGGTCGCTTTACTGCCGAAGATGTTCCAGGTCACGTTGGCAAAGACGTTCTAATTACACGCGAAATTGCTGATGGTATCGAAGCTGATGAAAAGATCGAAAGCGTGAAGATCCAATCAGTCCTTTCAACGAAGAACCTCCGTGGTATTCCACAAAAAAGCTACGGTATCGACATGGCTACGGGCGCATTGGTTGCCAAAGCGCAGCCTGTCGGTGTTATTGCCGCACAGTCAGTTGGTGAGCCAGGTACGCAGCTAACGCTCAAGACCTTCCACGCCGGTGGTGTCGCTGGTGGTGACATTACCCAAGGTTTGCCTCGTGTTGAAGAGTTGTTTGAAGCTCGTTCACCTAAAGGTCAGGCAAATATGACTGAAGTTACCGGTGACGTTGATATTTGGGAAGATGGCAAAAAGTATATCGTTCAGGTTACTCCTGCTGCTGGCCATGTAGAGCGCATCGCGCTTAACGGACGTACGGTAACCGTTAAGGCTGGTAGCAACGTCAAGGTCGGAGACGTCCTTGCAACCGCAGAAAGCGAAAGTAAGCCACTTGTCGCACCATTCGACGGTGTTGTGGATGTTGCTGAAGATACACTTGTTCTTGCTGCAAACGCAGGCGCACCTGTCCGCTACGAAATCTCTGGCGCTACTCAATTAGTGGTCAAAGCTGGTGATCAAGTCCAAGCTGGTGACCGTCTAACTATCGGTTCATTGAATCTACACGATTTGATGCGCCTAAAGGGTACGGAAGCAACGCAGCGTTACATCATTAACGAAGTGCTTCGCATCTACGCCGCACAGGGTCAAGACGTCGCTGACAAGCACCTCGAGATCATCGTGCGACAGATGTTTAGCCGTGTTCAGATTGAAGAATCTGGCGATAGTGCATTCGTTACCGGTGATATTGTCTCAAAGGCGTCAGTCGTTGAAGCAAACGCTGAGCTCGCTGCCGAAGGTAAAGAGCTTGTTGGTTACACGCAGTTACTCCTTGGTATCACCAAGGTGTCAATCTGGAGCGACAGCTGGCTATCAGCTGCATCATTCCAGGATACGACGCGCGTTCTGATCAACGCAGCTGTCAGTGGTCGCGCAGATCGCTTGCATGGTCTAAAGGAAAACGTTATCATCGGTCGCAAGATCCCTGTGGGAACTGGGGCCGTTAGCGACGAAGTAGCCGAAGAAGATCTTGTTAGCGAGATTGCCGAGGATCTAGAACTAGCTTCTTAGTTAATCTTTATCGATCAGCAATAACCCCGTTCAAAAGAGCGGGGTTATTGCTTTTTTCTTATATATATGATAAAGTACATTTAACCCGACATTGGCATTAACGTAGGGGGCACCCTGACATTTCTAAGACATTGTAAGTGACGTGCTGTTTATCTGTTTTGATCCTTTATCTGTTTTGATTTGAATACCTCTCTTTAATAGATAGGAAATAAAATGAATGCAAACAATGAAGATCGTGAAGTGGTTGCACTGGCGCAACAGCAGTTTGGTGAAGATAACAATCTTTTCACAGGTGACATGTGGCTAAAGCAGCTATATCCGGCGCTAATGACGTTCGCTCGCCAGAATACTGGTCGCGCGATCGAAGTGCGTAGGTTTGTGGACCAGCACGGACTTGGCTTTCTAGATAAAAAAGGCGAGCTGTCTCAGATCCTCGATAGCCTTCACGCAAAAAATATACGCGAGAAGGCGGCTACTGGTGGTGATGATCTAAATAAGTGGTCAGCACTTACGAGAGCTGACGTCAAGAACGCTCGCAGTAACTCAGGTAAACCATCTTTTTGGAAAAAATTCCGAAAGTTTATTAGCCGACATAGGTAGAAATCTTTCGGGTGTAGCCCGTCGAAAAGGCCCGCTGAATTAATTTTCGGTAAAGCCCGCTCGGCGGGCCTTTTCTTTTAAGATGGCCAAAAGAAAAGGCGAGTACTCTAAAAGTCTACCTGAAGTAAAGCGGATACATTTGACGATAGTACTGAAACGCTATCCAAATGTCCATTAGCTTTGCAACGAAGGGTGTTTCGATAAAGCGGCCGATCCTGCTTTTGATGGACGACGGGTTTGCGGCAAATAATTGGCTACGACAGATAAAGCGCATCCTCGGGGTCTTTTCATGCCTTGAAATAATTCATCTCATCTGTTATGATCATTAGTGAGTTTCCTCTAGTTGGATTATTTGGTGATTGAATGTGTACACGCCGGATGAACGCTGACTAGTATGACATAGCGAGGCGATGCTGAAGCCGGACTATACAAGAGATACATCTTATCTCGAAAATAATTGAATAACAGGAGTTTTCATGCCAACGATTAACCAATTGGTACGTAAGCCTCGCACGACTGCGAACAAAAAATCAAAGTCACCTGCGCTAGGCCGTATCCACAACGCGCTTAAAACCCGATACTACGACCAGAATGCTCCACTTAAACGTGGCGTTTGTATCAAGGTCACAACTAAGACACCTAAAAAACCGAACTCCGCTTTACGTAAAGTTGCTCGTGTTCGTTTAACGAACCAGCAAGAAGTTTGGGCATACATCGGTGGCGAAGGTCACAACCTTCAAGAGCACGCCGTTGTTCTTGTCCGTGGTGGCCGCGTGCCCGACCTTCCAGGTGTTCGCTACCACATTGTTCGTGGTGCACTTGACCTTCAAGGTGTTGCTAAACGTCAACAAGGCCGTTCTAAATACGGTGCCAAGAAAGAAGATAAGTAGTCATGCCTCGTAAAGTAACCAAAAGCCTTCAGCGTGTTTTATCACCTGACCGCAAATATAACTCTGTATTAGTACAACGCTTGATTAACAAGGCGATTCTTGACGGTAAAAAATCTATTGCTGAACGTGCTGTCTACGACGCACTAGAACAAGCTGCTAAAAAGCTTGATAGCGAAGATCCACTAGCTGTCTTTGAAAAAGCATTAAAGAACGTATCTCCAAATTTCGAAGTTAAATCTCGTCGTGTTGGTGGTGCGAACTATCAGATTCCTTTCCCAGTTGAAGGTCACCGTCGTTTGCACTATGCATTCAGCTGGTTGGTACAGTCTGCCCGTGCTCGTAAAGGTATTCCATTCTCTCAGCGTCTTGCGCTTGAGATCATTGATGCTCACAACGAAGCCGGTGCTGCTTTCAAAAAGAAAGAAGACACTCACAAGATGGCCGTAGCTAACCGTGCTTTCGCTCACTTTGCTCGCAGCTAATTGCTGTACTCAACAAAAAACTCCGCTTGATACAGCGGAGTTTTTTGTTGAGTTAACTACCAATGAACCAAGCCAAGCTGGTGTGCTGTCTGCGCCCAGCTTGTCCTTCAGGTGAAGTTGGCAGTCGTCGGATCAGATCCTACGCGCGCATCAACATTGAGGGCGTTAATCGCTTCGATTTCTTCACTGCTTAATTCAAAATCAAACACGTCAATATTTTGCTTGATACGTTCCGGTGTGACGGATTTTGGAATGGCGATTAAGCCATTCTGCAAATGCCAACGTATAACGACCTGAGCGGGTGACTTACTATGTCGCTGTCCGATACTATTTAGGACAGGTTCTTGCAGCAAGGTGCCGCCAGCGCCGCCAAGCGGGCTGTAGGATTCCACGGCAATGCCATGCTGTTTGCAGTAGTTGCGTAACGCTATCTGGGAAAGGTGAGGATGCAATTCGATCTGGTTGACAGCGGGTATGATCGTCGATTCACCCATTAGGCGTTCAAGGTAGTCGATTGTAAAATTGCT
>JAQGHC010000010.1 GCA_028289015.1 Candidatus Saccharimonadota bacterium
TGGGATATGGCCCCACCCAACCGGACATCGATTCACAAAACTGACACACCTCGAAGTCACCCGCTAAAGGGACAATGGTCTGAATGCACACAGCAAAAATAATGACAAATTGATTCCTGAAATACCAAAAGGCCTAACGCTCGATGGGCATAGCGGAATTGTCCTGCTCTAAAATTTCATTGGCCTGCTGCTCGACACCTAGAATGGCTTGGACCTGATCCAGAGTAATTTCAATCGTACTGCCTGGAGCAACCAACCCTGAAAGCATTTGCTTTGCAACGGTATTTTCGACTGCACGCTGGACAATACGGCGCATAGGGCGCGCACCCAGCCTCGGGTCGTATCCACGATCAACCAGCAATAATTTTGCATCTTGCGCTACATTAACCGTAATTTTTTGCAACGCCATTGTTTTGTTAATACCAGCCAATATCAAATCAATCACTTGGACAAGCTCGTCTTTGTTTAGTGGACGGAAAGTAACGATTTCATCAAATCGGTTTAAAAATTCTGGACGGAACTGGTTAGTATTAATTAACTCATCGATGAATTGCTTTTCAAATTGTTCTAATTGATAGCCCCGCTCGATATATTCACGAATCCTATCGGCGCCGGCATTTGAAGTTGCAATAATAATTGCATCACGAAAACTTACTTCGCGGTTTTTAATGTCCCTCAATATACCTTCGTCAAGCAGCTGTAGCAAGGTCGTTAGCACCTGCGGATGAGCTTTTTCAATCTCATCAAGCAGTACAACACTAAACGGTTGTTTCATCGCCTGCGCAGTTAAGCTCATCGGGTCATCCGCACCATCCGCAATTAGCCGCGTAACATCTTCAGGTCGAACGTATTCATTAAGATCAAGACGAATCATACGACTCTCACCACCAAAATAAACGTCTGCCAGGGCCTTTGCTAGCTCAGTCTTACCAACACCCGTTGGACCCAAGAATAAGAACGTACCGATTGGCCGGTTTTGATTACGTACGCCGGCGCGCGCACGACGCAGCGCGTCACTAACAACTCCAACTGCACGAGTTTGGTTGATCATGCGCTTATGAATCAAATCCTCTAGACTGAGCAGTTTTTTACGCTCTTCTTCGCCACTAGCCACGCCAACTTTGATATTCATCGTCTGTTCGATAGCCTTTTGCACGGATTGCGTCGTCACAAATCCGTCCTCTGCGTAGCTTGCGGCTGACTGCATTAATTTAATGGCTCTGCCTGGCATCGCTAGGTCATGAATATACCGTTCGCTTAGACGATATGACTCTTCAAGCGATTGGTAGGTATACGTTACCTTTCGCTGAAACTCGGTCGTAATCAATTGATCGCGCATAACAGCAATCGTTTCATTTTTACTCGCCTGATCGATACTGATGCGGTTTAGTGCATTAATCAATCCCGGGTTGCGTTGTCCAATCTGCAGATAGCGCTGTTCATCCATCGTCAAGATAATACGTAATCGTCCAGCTTCGAGGATGGGAAGCAACATGTTTGTCAGGTCGACCGAACCGATACCTTCTTCGAAAAATAGCTGCGCATTGTCTAAGCAAATGATGATATTCTTCGCACTATATGCCTCGCCAAGTACTTGCATAATTAAATTTTCTAATTCGCCGCGTCCAGGCGCAGCGGCAATCAACGAGGATGAATCAAGAATAATTACTTGACGAAATTTAAGAGTATCGGGCAATAACGACGACGCGTCCAGCAATCTTTCGGCAAATGCATGGACAATAGTCGTCTTACCCACACCCGCAGCGCCAACTAATACCGCATTCTGGTGTCCCGCCGATCCAAACGTATTAATCAAATGATCAAGTGCTTGGGTGTGCGCTTCTAGATCAGCCGACAGTAAGCCACCACGAGTGATTTGCTCACTAATATTTTGACCGAACCTTGTCAGCATCGGAATGTAGCCGAACGACCAATCCCGAGCAATACCGCCCGTACGCTTTGGCTTGTTATGTCGCGTAATCAAATCACGGATGTGCTGCTGCCATTGCACTCCACGGATAAGATCGTCGTCATCTAGCTGCAAGTGCGCCAAGAACCCGTCATGCTCAGAAAAGTTTCGCATCAACGCGACAACCAAAATACTTCCTGAGATATGAGCAAATCCTAATTGCTCGCGTATAACCATTGCCTCATGCCATACTGCAGGCATATCAGCAACATTCTCCGACGCTATTTCTTGCAATGTCCGAGGACTAATACCAAATCGAGTACCAAAAAACTGACCACTTTGCACCGTACCTACCGCTGTCGCGATATCACGCGGAGTCGGGCTGGCTGGCAGCTTGCCTAAAATATCCCCTGATAACATATCGTCAATCGATTGCGGATCCTTCGGACTTGGGAGGTGCTTTAGATCATTTTCATACCACTGAGTAAGCATTATCGGAATAATCGACAACCCGAGCATCAACCACCCCGCTGGCTGACCAATAACCAATAGTCCGACTCCTGATATAATCAACAAAAATATAATAACAGTAAACAGCCGCTGCCATGATCCTGCCAACATATGGCCGATTCGTGCTTTTTGCGCACGATGACTATCGAAGTTAAATTTTATAGACTCCATGGCACCCATCCGGATATAAATAAGACTATTCCGACTAACGGCAGTAATGGAGCAATCCCCCACATTAATAAGGTGATGGCCCCGATAACACTATGAGTAGCGATCGCCATCGATCCAATGACGATCATCGTTGAGCGTACCATTGCGCCGATTACCCTTGAAATTAGCCTGTCAAAAAAAGCATGCAGCTTTACTCCTAACGGGCCGTTTACTTTGCCCGCTGAAATCTGACGGAACGGAGCGAACAATGTCTTTACTAACAGATCAATAGAGAAATAGTCCATCGTGTTAGCCAGCCGTTCTTTAAGTATCGTAAAACGCTGTCGCCAACCCGCGCTATACCACCATGAAAGAATGCCGACTACAAACATAACCTTATTGTACCCCACCCCCTCCAGTTACGCTATAATAGATGTATGTCAAAACCATATGTCACCTTGCTAGGCAAAGCGATTCGTAATATTGCGCGAATTCGCGGAGGCGGATCCGCCCTTCCCGGACTATTCGTCGAAAAGATTGATCCGGACTTTATTAAACGAACATTAGCACAATTACCCCATGGCGTCGTTGTCATCAGCGGCACTAATGGCAAGACGACAACGACAAAAATGGTCGTCGCTTTACTTGAAAGCCAAGGCATGAAAGTCTTTACTAATCGGACGGGGAGTAACTTTACGCGCGGCGTTGCAGCTGCATTACTGGGAGAAGTTGATAACAATGGCAACCTAGATTCAGACATTGCCGTACTCGAACTTGACGAAGCGCATGCTGTTCATTTCGTGAAGACAATCTCCCCTAAATACAGTTTATTATTAAATGTCATGCGCGATCAGCTAGATCGCTTTGGCGAAATTGATACGACGGCAAAAATGCTGGCTCAAATTGCAGACAAAACGACTGATATGGTCGTACTTAACCGTGAGGATCCACGCGTCGCTGCAATTGCCAAGAATCTGGATGATGAAAAAGTACATTATTTCGGTCTCGATCCAGAGCTCACTCACCTTTTTCCAAATGACGACGACATGCGCGGCGCGGTTATTAAATCATCAAAACAACTACAGCTTCTCAAAGCGGGCGTTATTCTTCAAAGCATTAAAGACAACACTGCGCAGTTTTTGGTTGAAGGCAGCCCATTTACAACGACACTAAAACTACATGGTATATATAATATTTACAATGCCGCAGCCGCATTAGCATTGGCGCGCTGCATTCTCCCCATAGATCACGACAAAGAAAAATTAGTTAAAGCATTATCAGAGGTCACGCCAGCGTTTGGTCGCGGCGAAACACTAACCATTAACGGGCAGCCGTTTGAATTAGTACTCGTAAAAAACCCGAGCGGCTTCCGACTAAGCCTGTCGTCATTTAAACCAGAAGGGTATCAAACGATGATTGCAATCAACGATAGCTACGCAGACGGCCGCGACATGTCGTGGCTATGGGACGTCGAGTTTGAAAGTCTGCGACCAGGTGGCGTTTCGGTAGTGGCCGGTGTTCGTGCCTATGACATGGCATTACGTCTACAATATGACGAGATCACCATGACCCTAGTCGAGCCTAACTTATCAACCGCCCTCCGACAGTTTCTTGCAAGCGGCGACCAACCAAAACGCGTCTTTTGCACCTACACAGCAATGCTCGCCCTGCGCCGCGAATTAGCTAAGATTACTGATGTGGAGACAATATCATGAACAAACGATCTATCACCATCTTGCAATTATATCCCCGCGATATGAATATTTACGGTGACTGGGGTAATACCCTCGTACTACAGCGTCGCCTGGAATGGCACGGCTATAGCGTCAACCTCACCGAATACAACCCTGGCGACTCCTTTCCTGATGATGTTGATATTATCGTTGGCGGCGGCGGTCAGGATTCTGGGCAAGATATTATTCAAAACGATCTACTTGCCATCAGCCAAAATCTTCACAAACTCGCGAACGATGGCGTCCCTATGCTAGTGATTTGTGGCCTATTCCAACTATTCGGAAAATTCTTTAAAACACAGGATGGCCATATTATCGAAGGAATCAGCCTGCTGGATCTGGAAACACACGCCGGACCGGAACGACTAACCGGCAACATCATTACCGAAAACAAAGAATTTGGCGAAATCATCGGCTACGAGAACCATAGCGGCCAAACCTTCCTTGGCGCTGGTGTCACACCACTTGGAAAAGTCATAAAAGGCGCCGGCAATAACGGCCAGGATGACAGTGAAGGGGCGCGTTATCGAAATGTTATCGCAACCTATATGCACGGGTCGCTGCTACCTAAAAATCCTGCTATCGCAGACTTCCTCATAGACAAAGCCGTTACCCGAAAATACGGTGAGTTTACTCCATCCGTCATCGATGATCGTTTTGCCGAGCAGGCGCGCAACGTCGCCGTTAAGCGCCCGCGTTAATGATATTCGGCTGAAAAGCACAAATAAATTCATTGTACGAATACACCGCAACTTCGCCAGAAGCGATCTTTTCAACGTCTACCCATTTAGCATCCGTAAGTTCACTGTCTTGCAAGGTCAGTCGTGTTGATTCTTCAAGCGTTCCCGTAAATCCTAACACCAGCTTACCGCTATCGTGGAGCCAAAAGTCCTTGCGTTTTAGCGCGAGATCTTTTACCCCTATCTCTTCCAGTAATTCACGCTGGATCGTTTCGTCGGGCGTCTCACCAGCCTCTAGATGGCCGCCAGGCAATCCATTACCCTGGGCACCATATTCGACGACCAAAACCCTACGACCATCGGGCGTGTATAAGGCGGCCTTGCATGTCACCCTAGCGAGATGTCGTTCGTGCGTCATTTGGCACCCTGCAGTCGCTTCAGCTCATCAATAATCTGTTGGCCGTGCCCTATGGGTGTCACGCGGCCGTATTCTTTAACAACCTGACCATCAGGGTTGACGATAAAGGTCTTACGTAAAATACCTTCTTTGCCAAACATCTTCTTACCCCATGCACCGTATGCACTTATGGCGGCCATGTCCGGATCGCTCAGCAATGTAAAATTAAGTGTGTATTTTTCTTTGAATTTATCATGGCTACTTGCGTCGTCTCTGCTGATGCCGATGATTTCCGCACCTAGCAGTGCGATATCATCACGCGCATCACGCAAGCTACATGCTTGAGTCGTGCAGCCGGGTGTATCATCTTTTGGATAAAAATACACCACCACCCATTTACCGGCATAGTCAGTTAATTGGTGTGCCACCTCTCTGGCATCCTTTAAGTTAAAATCTGGAGCGTCATAAGGAGTTTGTTTCATGTTCTAAGTATACCTTTTTTTGATATACTAGATAAACGTGAAGATGCCGACCACCCCACAACCTACAGCTAAACCACGCATTGATACTTTTGATTATTTACGCGGTTTTTTTATTGTCGTCATTATCATCGACCACCTATGGCGCTGGCCAAACATCTTTCAATACATCAGTGGACGCGGCGAATTATGGGTGTCGGCCGCCGAAGGTTTTGTCATCATTTCAGGCCTGCTAGTTGGCTATATCCGTGGGTACAAAAATCGCAAACTGCCATTAAAAGAAGTTAGCGTCACCTTGATAAAACGTGGCCTGCTCCTGTATCTATGGATGATAATTACTACCCTGTCGCTGGTGACTACTTCTTGGGTTCTGCACTTCAAAGGTAGCATCGCTCATTTTCCAGAGCCAAAAGGCGACTGGCTGGCGTTGATCGGCAATGTTCTTCGCTTGGATTTTGTACACACGCTCACTCATTTCCTATATTTGTATGCGATCTTTCTAGTCTTGGCCCCATTGGCCATTTGGCTACTGCGCGCAGGTAAAGCATGGGTTATAGGTGTCACGTCACTGGCACTTTGGTGTGTCGGTTTTATTACACATATCGAGTGGATGCAATGGCAGATTCTATTCTTCGTACCAGTGATTGCTGGTTTTTATATCGATGAAATTTTGAACAAGCTACGACAGCTTAGCCGCAAATCGCGCTTACTACTGCAGTATGGATTCATCAGTATTACTGCGGTTACATTACTCATTTCTGCAATTATCATTCTGCCATTGGAACCTGGCATGTTCCAATATACGCTGTTTTCGCGCGAACCTTTAACGATCGAACGTATTTTATTCTCGTTCATATGGTTCATCGGATTGCTTAGTTTATTCCAACTACTAATGCCTATCCTAAAACGTTATTTCGGTTGGCTCCTGAGTGTGTTTGGTGGTAGATCCTTAACCGCATATATCGTCCACATCATCCCATTGATGCTCCTGCAACTACTCGTTGGCGATACAGATAACTTCTGGATCAACTCGCTACTTGCAATCATCTGCGTTCTACTGACCTGGGCGATTTTAAAAATCCCAAGTATCAATAAAGTTATTCCGCGATAAATTCTTGCACCTGCAAAGCATCATACGATACTGTCGACACAAGTCGGAACCGAGGGGACAACTGCAAGGTTGATTCGCCATCGTACACATAAAAGATTCGACTAGCGACACCGATCTTTTCAACCGGATACCCCAAATGATACGGACTGTTCGATAACATCGCGTATCCTCCGCTCAGTTCTAGCGTATCACTATAGAAATAGACTGGACACTTAGGTAAATAGTAGGTTAGCTCCGTCGCAAAGTAAGGATCTTCTGCCATAACGGCCGCTCCACCGATACACGAAGTCTCTACGTGCTCTGCGACCTGCTTGGCGGTTGGATACTGTGAGCGCTGAAAATTGTAATTTCCTCGCTCAACAAGACGTACTGTTCCTGTCAGCATAACCAGCAACAACAGTCCGGCCGCCAGCCACATCTGGCGTGACTTTGATTTATTCATCGTAATGGCGATTGAAATGCCGATAAACAGCACACCCCCGAGGATGACGTGCGACAGGTATCGTTCTACATACATTGGCTTTTGTAGCGTCAATAACATCAGCAACAGCACCGGCACAGCAATATACATCACCAGCAACACGAGATATTTTTGCTGTTCAGTCGTCGCCATTCTGAATGCTTTGACTGCAAAATAGATAATTGCGCCGATTACATAAACAGCCGCCAGTGACGTGGCAACGCTCACCTGCCACGCCTGCTCATATAGAAAATTAAATGTCACAATCTCCAGCAATTGGATCAAAGAGAGCTGCTGAACGACAGGGGTTAAAGCATTATTATTTAATTGAGATAAAAATGTTGGCAACCATGGCAAGAACGCTACGACGCTCGCCATTAGCGCAGCTGCCCAGTACCATTCTCTTAGTGGTTTTTTCTCAATCATACTCACCCACAACAACCACAATGCATGCGCCGCCCACAATAAAACCATGTAATACAGCGTGTATACTCCGATAGCGACGAGAGCGGCATACGAACCATACAGCAACCACTGTGCGCGACTGCTTTTGGCCTGCAGTGCACGAATGAGAATATATGTCGCAGCGATCCCAATCAATGATGCGATTGCATACATACGAACCTCAAATCCGTAGCGCAGTAAAAAGGGTGCGGCAGTAATAAAAGGTAATGCAAATAAGGCCATTCGTGCGCCAAATAATCTGCGCATCAATAGTCCACCGACAATCAACGATCCCCCAAACGCTAGAATACTTAGTGTCCGCAGCGCCAGCTCACCCCAGCCGAATAGCGTCGCCCAAGCTTTTAGCAGCAGATAGTAGAGTGGTGGATGCGTGTCGATTGCAGTTAAACGCATAATTTCATCAATCGGCTGCTTGGCTAGCATTATTGAATATGCTTCATCGAACCAAACGCTTTGGTGTAAACCAATCATTAAACTAAGCGTCATCGCTAGTAGGGTTATCGTGAGTAAAATACTAATGAAGTGACATTCACCCCACGTAACTCTATGCGCCGGGAAAAGTCGCCTTAAAAAGTGTATTGCCATATACATAATCCTAACCTCTTTGGAACAAAAAAGCTACCGATGAGAAGATACTAGAAATTACATGACATTTACGGTATAATCACTCAGGTAACACCTATCGGGGTGTGGCGCAGTTGGTAGCGCGCGCGGTTTGGGACCGTGAGGTCGAAGGTTCGAGTCCTTTCACCCCGACCACAATCGAAATCATTCGAATTAACGAACCCTTCATAGGGTTCGTTTAATTAGAAAGCGGACTACTGCGCAAGACCCTTGAAGGCAATCGTCTACTAATTCCGGTTATGCTATACTGAACTCATTCATGGGCGAAGATAAAAACGAGCGGTCAACAGAAGTATTGATTAGTGATTTCATAGCTTCTTTTAATAACGACCCTGTGGCGGCCATCGAAGCCATCAGAAACCACACAAATAGCCCCCACCCTATCCTTGCGCCTACAAGCACACTCCAACAGCTACTGAGTAGCGATATATGCCTCTCAGTACGGAATATCACAAAGCACTACAAAGTCGGCAAGCAATCGCTTGAGGTATTAAAGGATGTCAGCCTGGATATCTACAAAGGCGAAATCGTGGCGCTCACCGGACCAAGCGGTAGTGGCAAGAGTACACTACTTCATATGCTTGGCTGCATCGATAAACCAACTAGTGGCCAAGTAATTATTGACGGTAAAGACATCACGAAGCTACATGACACAGCTTTAAGCGACATACGCAAAGATAAAATTGGCTTCGTCTTTCAGTCCTTTTACCTACAGCCATTTCTTAAGCTAAGTGATAATCTGGCAGTGCCTGCAATGTTCACCAGTACAAAAAGGCAAGTCATTGATAGCTCTGTATCCTCCCTGCTACAACAAGTTGGACTTAGCGACCGCGCAAACCACTACCCAAAAGAATTATCGGGTGGGCAAATTCAGCGTGCCGCCATCGCTAGAGCACTCATAAATAATCCTCAAATTATCCTTGCCGATGAACCTACGGGCAACCTTGACTCAGTGAACAGTAAGTCTATAATCGACTTATTTAAATCAATTCAGGAGAAGCTGGGCACAACAATCGTGATCGTCACACATGACCACGACATTGCCCGCCAGGCAGATCGGATTATCACCCTCAAGGATGGGTCAATCGTATGATTCGACCACGCTATACACTTAAGCTCGCTCGTACTAAGCTTCGCTCAAAACGGGGTATGTTACTTGCATCGACCATTATTGCGAGTCTCTTATTCGCAGCCCTTATCGCCTGCATTATCGTTTTCACTGCGGCAGAGAAAAGTGCAAACGATTTCATCAAAAAAGCCGGAAATGATAAGTACTTAGTGCAAGTCCGCCCCTACATTCCACATGAAGTGCTTGGTTATACTCGCGATTTCTCGTTAGAAGAGATTCGAGGAATCAAAGCTTTCGAAATCGAGTACTACAATAACCTGGAAGAGAAATATAAAGCTGCCGGTGTTGCGTATGATAAATCCGCCGAAACGTCTGTGATCATACCGGACATATTCAAATCAGAGTCACTGCCCGCAGAGCAGCGCGTCACAATTGATCGCCAATCCCCCGTCGCTGATGCATGGTTTGCCAAGAAGCTCCGAGATTACTCCATTACCGCTCCAAACACCCTACAAAAGCTTAAAGAGCTAGGTTCAACCTACGGTGCGAGTGGATACTATATTCAGATACAGACTCCGATACCACCCCTCCCTTCCTCTCGGTTAATTATAGATAAAAAAGAAGATTTCAGTGTCAGTGAGATGAAGCGAGATGGACCTACTTCTTATGATTCACTCATCAATAGTGCATATAATAACTACTATCAATTCCAAGACGACGCACTACTCCAACGTTATCTCCTCACAAAGGACACATCTGGATTAAAAGGCATTCCCGTAATCATTACGTCTCAAGAAGCTTCCTCATTGTTCGGCAAAGAGTTTGACATTGGCAAAGAGCCGAAAGACGACTCAGAAAAAAGAATATGGCTAAAAAATATCCAAGAGAAATTAAACGGTCACATCTACCAGGCCTGCACTCGCAATAGCGCCGAACAAACGTTGCTTACTAAAATCCAACGTGATTATGCTGAAATCCAAAATAACAAAGACATCAAAGACTACAAGGCACCTAGCCTACAGCACCTGCATCCTGCAACCCCTTGTGGCGACATAACTATTAAGCAGGACACCCGAACATCAGCTGAAAAGCAGTTACAAGCAAAAGCAGAAGAGCAACAG
>JAQGHC010000026.1 GCA_028289015.1 Candidatus Saccharimonadota bacterium
TCAGCGACGCTATGCAAACTGCCGTACCGATATTAACGTTTGCAAAACAATACGAATACGAACACGTCGCCGAACTAGTCAAGAAAGTACTGGCCCAGGGCGGCACGATACTTGGCGTCGGCAACGAGCTGATGCCTGCAAAGGCGCCAGTGGCGGCTATCTATCGATACTAATGAGCAGTTAATGCGCTATATAATGTAGGGTGTAATTTCGATGTTTGCCCCACGCTGGGTCATAAACGACCGTAAAATTTTATACGCATCATAGTCAAAAATAGCCTGGTAATGAGTAACAACCGGTTCAAAGTCCTCTTCTTGGTTGATTTTACCGATAATACTCCATTGATCAACGATAAAACCATTTGTTCTAGCGCTGCCCGGTGTTATCTCGCGCACAATTACCGGGCCATCATATGGCCACGATTGGATGCGTTTATGTTCAAATGCTAATAATAGACGGCGATTATATGTATCGGGGCTTTCCTTGCCAATACAGGCACCTTTGCATCTGCCTAACTGATAAGAAAAACACGCGGCTTTAGCTTTTTCTAGACCACATAGCTTCGGGCAAAGATCAAACGTTTTGACAATTGTTAACAGGGAGGTTTTTGCCGTCCCGCGCTTGTCATACAAGGCAAGTATCGTCGAAAATTGCTCTGGATGAACTTCGGTCAATTGATCGTTGATGATTGTTATATAGCCCTCGTTATTTGAATGCTGACGCAACGCGGTTAACGTACGGAGCCGGCGCAATCGGCGGTTATATAACGGTTGTTCAGTTTTGATCAAATGAGATTCACGCAACAAGGCCTCTAGTTCGCCGCCCGTAGATTCGAAGCGTATCGCGTGCACGCTTTGCGCAATTTTAAATTCACGATATTCTTCGCTGTCTTTTGTAAAATGACTTAACACGCGGCGGCGTATATTGACGCTTTTACCGATATACAGCGGCATCCCTTTTTCATCATCAAACATATAGACGCCGTGACTAGTCGGGAGACTATTAATGCTTTCTATATCTAAATGCTTTGGCAGACTAGGACGCTTTATTTGATGACTGATCGCTTCGTTCAATATATCGCTTGCAAACTGCAGCTGCGCAAGCGTCAAAAACTGCCACAATATATGCGCGTCATCATATGCCCGGTGGCGCGCGCTATACACAAAACCGTGGTGATCAATCAGGCTAGAAAGTTTATGGCTGGTCTGATCAGGATATAATATACGAGAAAGCTTGACCGTACATAATTGCTTCGGCTCGAAATCAATCTGTACTCGGCGGAATTCTTGTTTCAAGAATGAGTAATCAAATCGGACATTATGCGCGACAAACGTGGCGCCATCCATAATGTCTAGTAGCTCATCGGCGATATCGGCAAATGCCGGCGCATTCTGAACGTCATTAGTTGTAATGCCCGTCAGGTTCGTAATAAAGTAGGGAATCGAGACGCCAGGATTGATCAATGTCGTAAATTCACGCACGATTTCACCGCCCTCAACCCGTATTGCAGCAACCTCAATAACATGCCCATGGGTGTAGTTCATCCCATCAGTTTCAACGTCGACGCACACATACGGCTCGTCTAATAGCGTTGTTATCTGCCCCTTATCCATATATCTATTATACCGTTAACGAGAACGATAATGGCCGCATGGGAGTGGCGACATCATCTTATTTTATATAATATGATTGACATTTTATATAACTTATGTTAGCATACACGCTATGAGTACACCAGCTCGCAATCAGTTATCAACCCGAATTACTATACCCGCACGTCAGGTATCGTTAGCTGATAGGGAACTTGCCGTTCCTACTAGGGATACGACACAAATACGGCGTAGTGTATATTTGCCTAGACGCGAGCTGACCCCGCAGCGTTTTACACCGCCAATGATTACGAAGCGCGCCCTCACCACAGATCAATCGGCATTCCCATTTGCTTTACCTATGCCGCCAGAGCTGCCAGCTACAATGACTCTACTTTTGCCTGCGACAATAGAGTCAAAAGAAGTAAAAAAAACGAAAGTTCGTCAAAAACAATTAGTATTGTTGCTTCCGGCGCACAATGAAGAATTGATTATTGCTGAGACAATCCGATCCGCAATTGCGGCAGGGCAAAAAAAGCAAGACATCTATGTCGTCAATGACAATTCGTCCGATAAAACAGAAGAGATCGCCATCCGCATGCTAGGCAAAGCAAATGTATTAACCGTTGCACGCAGCGGTAAAGCGCTTGCCGTCAAAAAGGCGATTGATGCCTTTGACCTTGTCATACGTTATACATGGCTACATATCGCTGATGCCGATAGTATCTTTTCACAGGATTATTTCCGTCATTACCGCAGCAAACTTGATCCGCAAAAATATGCCGTCGCCGTCGGGTTTGTTCAAAGCCTTCGCGGTAACTGGATCAGCACCTATCGCGCGCTGACGTACACCTACAGCCAGCAGGTTAGCCGACGCATTCAGTCGCACCTAGGGATGATTTCGGTCTTTCCTGGACCAATTACCTGTTTTAGGACTGACATCATCAAGGACCTCGAATTTGGCGGGACTAGCTTGACTGAGGACTTTGACATCACACTACAGGTTCACCGCAAGAAACTTGGTAACATCTTATTTATTCCCAAGGCAGTCAATTACACCCAAGATCCACAGACACTCGTAGATTTCTGTAAGCAGAATATGCGCTGGCAGCGTGGGTTTTTCCAAGGCATACAAAAATATAAGATCGGCCTGCATGGCCAACGTATCGACATAAGCCTTGGCTTTCAAATACTACTAACGATCCTATTTCTCTTGCAGCTATTCGTCCTATTGCCGTACATACTGATCGTGACGGGTAACTGGATGATCATTCCGGTCATTATTGCCGCAGACCTTATCGTCAATGCCACTATCGCGATATTCGCATCAATCGCCGCCAAACGCTGGATGCTAATCGGTGCACTACCATACTTCTACTTCCTGCGCTGGCTTGAAATTGGCATCTACATTAAGGCTTTCTATGAGGTAATTATCAAGAAACGCTTCCAAGAGGAAGTGATCGGCTGGTCTACAGCTGGGCGCCGTTATGAGCTGTCGAAGCAAGCACTATTAGACGTCGCCAAGTAAGACGACGCGAATAACGTTAAAAAACACGCCGTATTGGGGCGTGTGCTTTTTATATGACGGACTAAAGACCCCGTAACCGGATCAAACAAAACGGCCATCCATTGATAGGACGACCGCAATGTAATTCGTGCTGCGTACTAGATTTCGCTAGCTTGGCGACTTTTACGTGCCAAAACCAATGTCACTAGGTAGACAACTACACCAAGTGCAAGTAGGCTTGCAGCAAGGATAAATAGGTTGTCATTACTTCCCGTATTAGGAAGTAACGCTGGTACTAGTGCAGGCGCCCCAAGAGCGACTACAGGAGTAGGATTACCATAACTCATGGTTATTCTCCTTTTTACAAGGACAAATAGAACAATCATACAAGGGGTCCTTGTGTGAACACTATCTCTCCCAATTTAATATACCAATTGGTAGCGGCGTACATTGCCGGGGTTAATGAATTAACCTCTGTAAAACACGTCAACTCCTCAATTCATAATCATCGTACACTATTTATGCTTTTTTTGCAAGTATATTATATATTATGTGTTACCATAAGCATATCTTAACTATATACTTGACATATTGTTAAATAAGTAGTAAAATGCACCTAAATCACTGTATACGGAGTTTATTAATTATTATGCGTAAAGCACTCTACCTGTTCATCGCTGCCTTTCTGGTCGGTATCGTCGCCACGATCGCACCAGTCTTAGCGGCGGGAACGAACTTGATTGCCAACCAATCAGTCGAAACCGCCAGCACGACAAGCACACCACTAAGCTGGCAGGCAAGCAAATGGGGGACTAACACATCAAACTTGCAATACAAGACCGGCGGCCACACTGGCTCTCGCAGTCTTTATACGTCAATGTCGGCACATACAAGCGGCGACGCTAAATGGATGCACGACGCCGTCGCCGTCAACCCAAACACTTCGTACACCTATACCAGCGCGTACAAATCAAACATAGATACTGAAATCGACCTACAGTACACCGATACGACAGGCAAGGTATTTTACGCATACGTCAGCATGATCGCGCCGAGCAGCATATGGGGCGAGGTGTCGGTAAAGTTCCTAACTCCTGCTAATGTCACCAAAGTATCCGTCATGCACATCGTTGCAAAACCAGGCTGGCTACAAACGGACGATTTTGCACTTACCGCTACCACTGCAGTGCCGGTCGTTGATCAGGATAACTACATTAATAACAACTCATTTGAAGTTGCTCAAAACGGTATGCCAGCCGCATGGTACAAAAATAGCTGGGGAACAAACACTGCAACATTTAGCCATGATACGACCGGCCGTACCGGCACCCGTAGCACGTCAGTTACTATGACCGCGCATACAAGCGGAGATGCGAAATGGTTTGCCGAAGCAACCCCCGTCACTCCATCTAAAAGCTATCTTTACCGAGATTACTACAAATCTACCGTACCGACCCGGGTTGCCGTCGCCTTTATTGACGCAGCGAACAACTACACATACCAGGAACTAGCAAACACCCCAGCTAGCAGCACAACTTGGAGTCAGTACAGTGCAACCTTTACCGCACCAGCTGGCGCGGTAAAAGCATCGGTTTATCACGTTATCGACCGCGTCGGTAAATTAACACTCGACGATATCAGTATGTACGTCGCGCTACCCGCACCGACCGATCCAGTTATTCCAAACGCATCGTTTGAGACAGCCGCGGGAACAATGCCAGCAAATTGGAACCAAGCAAAATGGGGCAATAACACCGCCAGTTACGAATACGTAAATGCAGGCCGCACTGGTACGAAAAGCGCCAAAGTAACCGTCAGTAACTATATTGATGGTGATGCGAAATGGTTCTTTGACCCAATTAAATCAGTGACGCCTGGCAAACAATACCGTGCGACAATTTGGTACAAAACAAATGTCACGCCACATGCCGTCGCGATGCTTGTCATGGCGGATGGTACCGAACGATACTTTGGCATGCCTATCGCGCAGCCAGATACTAACAGCGCAACAACTTGGCAAAAATATAGCGATACCTTCAGCATTCCCGCTGGCGCCGTATCCGCATCCGTTTTTCTGTTCATAAATCAAAACGGCTGGATACAAACTGATGATTATAGCTTGACGTCATACAGTCCTAATGGCTTTACGCAACCACTACTGACAATGACGTTCGATGACGGCCACGAACAGAACGCGACGACTGCGCTTCCGGTCCTCAATCAATACGGCCTTAAATCGACGCAATGTTTTGCTACCTCGTTCATTGAAGGCAAATCACAGGCGACCATCAACGGCGTTCTTGCGTTCCAAAACAGTGGCCATGAGATCTGCTCTCACACTGTTTCTCACCCATTCCTGACAACAAAGTTGGGTACAGACTTGACCTATGAATTGCAACATTCAAAACAGTACCTTGAAAAGATTACCGGTCAACCAGTACCTAATTTCGCCTCACCATACGGTGATTACAGTGCAGCCGTTAATACTGAGATTAAAAAGTACTACCGCTCACACCGATCAGTTGATGAAGGCTACAACTCGAAAGATAACTTCAATATCTACAGTCTACGCGTCCAGAACATCCTTGATACGACCAGCGCTCAACAAGTAAGCGCATGGATTGCACAGGCCAAAGCCGATCGTACGTGGTTAATTCTGGTCTACCACCGCGTTGCAAATGATCCAGGACCATACGACAGTTACGTCAATGTATTTACCGATCACGCAAAAGCTATCAAGGCTAGCGGTATTACTGTTAAAACATACAATAGCGCGCTAGACGAAGTGACCGCTCAGCTACCGTAACTTATTAGATATCGAATAGCCACAAGGAAACATTGGCCGCCTGCAAGTCGCGAACGAACGTTTTGAAAATAATCGTTGACGAACTACTGGCGGCTTTTCCATTTGGCCAGTATGACCAGTCGGTCGCTTCTGGTACGTCAGACTTATTTTCGGCGAATAGATGAACCGACACGGCAAGGCCTTGCGCCTGGAGCGTCTTGACAACGCCGACAACACCAGTTAACTGCACATGTCGCTGCTCGGGCTTGACGGTTACTTGGCGACCTGGCTGGTTGGCGTATTTGACGCCAAACGATCCAGTATTTAGCCAGACGTCTTTTATATTCATTCCATGCGCAAGTTCTGTTAGCAGATCCGCTCTTAGATACTGATTTGGCGCGCCATTCGTCGTACCACCTTCATTATTCGCTGGTGACCATGGCAGACCTTGTAGACCCACGCTATCAATTAATCCGTAGGGAATGCTTTTTACGTACGGCAACAAACTGACCGGACGACCATTCACCCAGCTGCCCGATACTGGGTACGTATCGGTATCTAGTAAAATACTCGCGCTACTGCCGGGAAAGTGTTTTTTTTGATAGGTCACGGCTTTTGTGACGCAGGCTGCAAAGATATTCGGGTCAACACTTGTCCAAACGGGCAAATTTCCCTCTGGCAGCGGCACCCACGTTCCCATCATTGCATCGGTAATGCCACGTGCTTTTATCGCGGCAAAGTAAGTGTCAAGTGCGCTGTCATACGTACCGTCACGATATGCTTTTAAGTCCACCAGGCCTGTGCTCGAGGTCGGCTCAAAAAAGACTACCGGTGAAACATTATGCGTTGCAAACTCACGTAACTGCTTGGCGACATACTGCGCATATTTATTCGCCTCAGCAATAGTGGTCGGCGTGGCGACAAAAAACGACATTCTCGTAATAATACCGCTATCACACGCCTGTTCGTACTGGGCTAGTTTTCGTAGCTGAGGAGAGGTGGCAGAAGCAAGTGTAGGGCGTCGGGGCTGTGATGACATACAATCCGACAGCGTTGTGACAGTGGCTGACTTATTGACAATCGTCGATGGCGCTTTATCATTACCTTCGATAGTAGGAATGTCCTGCGTTACAACATTTGCAGAAACCTTAGATTGTGCGCCCATTGTGCGCGAAGGGGAATAAACAGCAGCAACAGCACTCAGTGATATCCACATAAAGACTGCGGCGATTCCAAGACACGTAAGAATAATGATGTACTTTTTTTGTGCAATTAAGTGTTTGTTTACTATCAACGTCATTTAAACATAATTATACTACTATTTGGCAAAGGTGGGTAGTAGAGTGTATAATTTTACATTGCTTGCGCCGACTATTAATTTTTACATCATAATATTGTAAATTTTCTTTACACCGTGCGACCTCAGGTGGCATTTATTGACAAAACTGTAGGATTCCTGCATATGCTTCTAGTCGAAAGTTATGAGTGGGTATATTATTAATCTCATGAAAATAACATTTGGCTCGCTCAATGTTCAGGCATTTACAGACTGGGAAGACCGAACATTAAACATTATCGATTATGTCAAACAAACTGATCCCGATATTATACTGTTTCAAGAAGTGACATTTTTACCACAAATTTCTGCTGAAAACCAAGTGAGCTTACTAAATAAAGCGTTGAAATACCGTTTTGAGAACACTGCCGTCACGCGACTGCAAGATAGTCCGCATTTCGAAAATTATCGGGAAGGTCTGGGCGTTATTAGTAAATGGCCAATCTTGAAAAGTGAAACTATTATACTTAAGCAGCAAGCCCATGACGAACACCAACGAATCGTCCAATTAATTGACATTCTTCGTGAGGATAAGATTATCAAATTTGCGAACGTCCATTTCTCGATTAGCGATAATGACGAAAGCTTTCCACGCAACCATCTAGAAGAATTATTGCAAATCCTCGATAGCCGAGGCGAAACCCGCATTATTGGCGGTGACTTTAATATGAACAATATCGACCTTCATAATGATTTGTGGCAAGAAAAATACCTATCATCATCGGCGACACCATACGTGACGTATCCGTCCATGAACAAACGCGTTGACTACTTTTTGCTACCGAAGGAGTATTCTTTTGTAAATATCGGCACTTCACCTGACGGATTATCCGACCATCGCGGTCTGACTGTCGTTGCCGAAGACGGTGCATTACTTCAGACGCCAGCACACGAACTAGCCTATCAAGCTGCCTAACTTTAAGTATTCATTAAAGTGCGTTACAATCACTTTATGCATAAGCGTTACTTAAATGGATTTACGATCGTTGAACTGTTAGTTATCATTGTTGTTATTGGCATCATTGCTACCGTCAGCATCGTCAGTTACATGCAAATCCAAAAAGGTGTCCGTAATGACGAACGGACCACAGAAATCACGATTATGGCAAATGAGCTAGAGAAATTCTATGCTAAAAACGGGGAATACCCTCCAGGATGTCCTGACGCTTCGTGCCCCAGTGCTATGCACACGACTAACGTGTCGTCAGTCGCCATCACACCCGATACAACCTTAAACACCCTACGAGGCATACTACCGGGCATTAGAGATGATTTTGGTGACCCGCAATCAACGAGCGCAACGCTGCCGATAAAAAACCGTACTGTCCTCTCGACGAAATACTACTACTTTGGCGGGACCGTCAATTATACAGGCTTGGCCGCAAGTTTAAGTTTCGAGACGCACGAAAACTTTCCATGTACGATCCAATCTTCGCTCGCTGCAGGCACGGTAGGATCATACGTACTTGGCTATTTTGATGAAATAACGAAAGCTTGGATATTAAAAGGTGGCCGCAATGGCACACCAATGACCGTCACCGCAGGCACTTGCGTTATCGTTCGAGGCTAAAATAGGGTAAAATAAAGGGATGAGTATAAAAACCCTTCCTATTGTAGAAATGACCCTCGATAAAATTGTGGGCGGCGGCCAGACTCTTGGCAGTCTTGATTATGGCAAAAAAGCCTTTGTATGGGGCGGATTGCCCGGCGAAAAAGTAAATGTTCAGTTAACTAAAAAGAAATCCAGCTACGTCGAAGGTGTCGTCACTGAAGTGATCGAACCTAGCGCCGACCGCGTCAATCCTATCGACGAAACCAGTTATCTGTCAACGAGCCCGTGGCAAATCATGCGGTTTGATCGCGAGCAGCATTACAAATCCGCACTGATCGAAGAGGCATTTGAATTGCATGATATCGTTTTGCCGAATGCAATTGAAGTCTACAGTGACGGCCGTGAAATGGCATATCGCAATAAAATCGAATTTAGCTGGTGGTGGGCTAAAGAGGAGGCTCAATTAGACTTAGCGTTCTTCCGACGCGGAACGCACGGTAAAATTCCCGTCGATGGTAGCAGTCTGGCTGATCCAAAGATCAACGAAGCGGCACACCGTATTCGTGACACACTTCGTAATCGCAATATCCAGGCGTTCAACCTAAAGACGTTACTGATCCGCTCTAACCGAAACGGCGATGTCGTCGCGCAGCTATATGTCAAAGATGAGATGTTCGATGCCTTCACCGAGCAAGAACTGCGCGATTTTGATATCACCGGCTTTGAGCTGATTTTTTCTAACCCTAAAAGCCCAGCCAGCGTCATTACCAAACGTCTACAGGCGTGGGGCGAAACCAGCCTGACTGACACGATTTTAGATATTCCATTTACGTACGCAGTGGAAGGCTTCTTCCAGATTAATTTGCCCGTATACGAACAAGCCCTACGTGATATGAAGGAATGGGTAGCAGCTGACAAGCCAGCCGTTGACTTGTACAGCGGCGTCGGCACGATCGGCCTTACTATTGGCGGTGACCACGTTACAATGGTTGAGATTAACGAACATGCGGTCCGCGAAATGGAACGTAACATTACTGCACTTGAACGCGAAAAAGCTGTCAAAGCTATCCTTGCTCCAAGCGAAACCGCCCTCGAGCACATCACCGGTGACTCCACAATTATTGTCGACCCACCGCGTGCCGGATTGCACGAAGATGTTGTCAACAAGCTGCTCGAAACGCAGCCGGAGCGCATTATTTACCTTTCATGCAATCCAGTCACTCAAGCGCGCGACACCGCATTGCTATGTGCCGAAAAATACGGAATACGCTCGCACCGCGGCTACAACTTCTTCCCACGAACACCACATATTGAACACTTGATCGTGTTGGATTTAAAAAAGTAGGATTCCTCCTACTTTTTTAAATACCTATTGCAACGACACGTTAACTCGTTTTGATTCGCCGGTAGGCAAATTTGGCGGCGACACGCCACCCGCCACTCGCATCACTATCATGTTGGTAGATATGACCATCTTTGACTTCGCTAATAAGCGCCATGGCTGGATTATAAGGCGCGAGGGTGCGATAGAACACGATGTCCGCGTCATTGACGTGTCCACGCCCTGGAAAGACCGCTTTAAATTTTTCTCGTCCGACACGGTCAAAATAATCAGGTTGACCCTTAGGCGGGAAGTAGATCTCGGCTTTTAATCCCATGCGGGAAACTATCTTTTTTACGTCGCTCAATAGCAACTTTGAGTGACCGGAAACATACACGAGGAGCTGTTTCTTCTTTGTTAAAAAGACCGTTGCTGTGGCCGTTCGGCTGACTTCAACCTGACGAACGATGACCTGTGTAATATCGACCTCGACACCAAACGCACTCTTGGCGATTCGTTCAATAGCAATATCGTCGTATATCTCGTCATTCATAACTGGTGATAGTATAGCACCATTATTAGTCAACACGGTAGTGTGTGTTGCAAATAACAGGAATAAGTATATAATTTGGTTTATCATGCATAACAGACCTACCCCTCCCGGAGACTACTTTCCATATACTGACATACCGACCGACGTTACTTCTGTGATCAAACCGTTACTAAAAGATGGCACGGCTGTTGCGGAATGTCATAAAAATTTGGACACCATCTATCCTCTGTATAAGTTCGGACACGCCGCATTGGAATTATTAACATTAGACCTGGGCGTTGATGATCAAAAACGCATTTCGTTTCTTCATGGCGTTACACTGTACGAAGTAACAGCGAGCATCGTCAGGCCATGGGCTCCTAGATACTCACTTCCTACCACCGAAAAACACCTCGCGCACGTCAAAAATCTCCGAGACACTCCCGAACTGATCCCCTATGAATTCGCCGACGCCTATAGCAGCCTGCTAGAAGCGCAAGAAAACACCGCCAAATTGATCGCCGACAGTATCAGACACGACACGTTCTTCGACCAAGGTTATACATTGCAAGGCGCGGCAATGGCCCGCTCACTAGAAACCAGCATCATCGAAGACGCAACAACGGCATAATTCATACTAGCAGTGCATGCGGAAATCGGTCCACATAGTGAAAATATCGTACAATAGGAGTAATGGACTTTACTACTCGCTACGCAAAGTTAAACGACGCGCAAAAGCAGGCCGTTGATACGATCGACGGACCGGTCATGGTTGTCGCGGGACCAGGAACAGGCAAGACTGAACTGCTGAGCATGCGTGCGGCAAATATCTTAAAGAAAACCGACACATTACCGGAAAATATTCTGTGTCTAACCTTCACCGAAAGCGGCGCGGCGGCGATGCGGGAACGCATGGTGCAGATTATTGGCAAAGATGCCTACCGAGTGGCCATACATACATTTCATAGCTTCGGCGCTGAAATCCTAAATCAGAATGGTGATTTCTTTTATCACGGTGCTAACTTTCGCGCTGCTGACGAACTAAGTAGTTATGAACTATTACGCGGTATTTTTGACGAACTAGAACATAGTAGTCCGCTTGCCAGCAAAATGAACGGCGAGTATACCCATCTCAGTGATACGCTGATGACGATATCCGAATTAAAAAAGAGCGGCCTAACGAGCGACGAGCTGCTTTTAATCTTGGATTCAAACGAACTCGTGATAGACGCTGCCGAGCCGCTGCTGAGTGTTGTGTTCAAAGCGCGCCTAAGTAAAACGACCGCGGACGCACTACGTACAATCGTGGATCCAATCCGCGAGAGTGGCGGTGGCGTACCTTTGCCGAATATCGTTCCGCTCTCTGTTGTGATCGCTGACAGTTTACAGCACGCGATTGACCAAGCTGACCAGACAAATTCCACAAAGCCAATTACCGCATGGCGTAACGCATGGATGAAAAAGAATGATGCAGGCGATTTCGTATTAAAATCCCGCGAACGTCAACTGAAACTACGTGCCGTCAGCTTTATTTATTATCAATATCTGGCGCGTATGCAAGAGTCGGAACTATACGACTTTGACGATATGATTCTGCGCGTCGTCCACGCGATGGAAATATTCCCAGCTCTGCAGTATAACCTACAAGAAAAGCACCAGTACATCATGGTCGACGAGTTTCAGGACACCAACATGGCGCAAATGCGTATCTTATTCAACTTGACTAATAACCCTGCAAACGAAGGCCGACCCAACATTCTGGTCGTCGGCGATGATGACCAGGCGATCTATAGCTTTCAGGGCGCCGACATCAGTAACATTATCAATTTCCGACATACCTATAGTGAGGTCACCACGATTACACTTACCGACAACTACCGTTCAACCGCACCGATCCTTGAACGGGCGCGCGAAGTTATCGTCCAGGGTGGTGAGCGATTAGAAACAATTATTGAAGGTGTCAATAAAACGTTAACCGCTCATCGTAGTAGCACAGGTAGCAGCGTGAAATTAATTGAAACGGCGACGAAACATGATGAACGTCACCAACTGGTCAATTCAATTAAGCAACGCATCGAACAAGGCGAGTCTGCAGAATCGATTGCTGTGCTTGCTAGGCGACACCACGAAATTATCAGCCTTTTGCCATACTTTGCCGACGCTAACATGACGGTCAACTATGAACGACGTGATAATGTGCTAGACATCAACCCAATCATTACGCTTGAAAAGACGGCAAGATTAATCGTTGCACTGTTTGAGAGCAAGCACGATCAAGTTAACGCGCTTCTTCCGGAGTTACTATCACATCCAGCGATGAAGTTTGATCCAAAGGATATCTGGCAACTAAGCCTGGCAGCGTACAATCAGCGCACATCATGGATGGAAGTGATGGCGGTGACGCCTGCGTTTACTTCGCTACATACATGGCTGGTTGAGGTCGCCGCACAAGTTCCTAACGTTCCACTTGAGTTTATACTTGATACGCTTATGGGTCGCACGAAACCTGAGGGCGGCGACTTTATGTCACCGTTCTTTGAATATTACTTTCCAAAAGAAAAGCTTGAAACGCAACCAGATGAATATCTGGTGTATCTAGAAGCACTACGAACCATCCGAACTAAACTGCGCGATTATCAACAAAATGAAACGCCGACACTGCGGACACTATTGTCGTTCATCACGCTGCACCGTCAACTAGGCAGTATCATTACAAGTATTCGTCCGCACGTCGATCGCCAGAACGGTGCGATCAATCTTATGACCGCCCATAAATCCAAAGGCCTTGAGTTTGATACCGTTTACGTCATCGGTGCGATTGACACAGCATGGGGTGAGCGCGTCCGCAGTCGCAGCCGACTAATCAGTTATCCGGAAAATCTTCCACTCGCTCCGTCAGGCGATAGCCTGAATGAACGTATGCGACTATTCTTTGTCGCAATGACACGCGCCCGCAAGCACCTTATTCTCAGCTACAGCGCGTCTGACGATAGTGGCAAAGATACGTTATGTGCTAGCTTTCTGCTGGCAACTAACCTACAGCCGCAGACGGTAGAGTTCAATCATGACGCCATGCAGCTAATCGCCGGAGCTGAACAGCGTTGGTATGAACCAATCGTCTGTTTGTCGACCGGCACCATGCAAGAACTGCTGGCACCGACGCTAGAAAACTACAAATTAAGCGTTACTCATTTTAATAATTTCCTAGACGTCAGCCGAGGGGGGCCACAAGCATTCCTGATGAATAATCTGCTACGCTTTCCGCAGGCGATGAGCCCAAGTGCGGCGTATGGATCCGCCATCCACAAAACACTACAGAACGCCCATGCGCACGTTGCTGCTACTAAATCACAGCGCCCTGTAGAGGATATCTTACGTGATTTTGAGCAGAACCTTCGCGATCAGCATCTTGCTGAAGCGGACTTTGCGACTTTCTTTCAAAAGGGTAGCGATACACTCCATGCCTTTTTATCCGAAAAATATGACACGTTCACCAGTATGCAAAAAGTGGAACTAAATTTTGCTGGACAGCAAGTAATGATCGATGACGCTCATCTGACTGGCTCACTTGACCTTGTTGATATCGATACAGCGAAAAAAACGATTATCGTTAGCGATTACAAAACAGGCAAAGCCAGTATCAGCTGGGCAGGGAAGACTGATTACGAAAAAATCAAACTGCATAAATACAAACAGCAGTTAATGTTCTATAAATTATTGATCGAACATTCACGAGATTACAATCAATACACCGTTGAAAAGGGCTGCTTGCAATTCGTCGAGCCAACGCCGCGCGGCGATATCCTTAGCCTGGAAGCAAGTTGCACGCCCGAAGAGCTAGAAACTTTCCGGTTGTTGATAAAAGCTGTCTGGAAAAAGATTATGACACTTGATTTGCCTGATACAAATACATATGAACAAAATTACAAAGGCATGCTGGCGTTCGAGCAAGATCTCATCGCGGAGTATTGACATAACCCTACAAATAAGTTACTATAACTAGCATGGTAATGCTATGAATGTTTGAGTTCTTGGCAGAACCATGAACTTTCATAGGATTAGTGCAGTAATAGATCTAGGCCGATTGGCCTTCACAGATGTCGTCTTAGCGCAGACATGTCATTGAACCTGGAGGACTCTGAAAGAGACCCGGAGTTCTTTCCCAGCAGGGAATATGACAACGCTAGCTACGGCGACTAGGCGCATCCTCGGACGAATAACCCTCCCGCCCCCAGGGGGTGAAAGTCCGAGGATGCGCTGCAACCCCAATAGACCAGAAGCGTGGTTTGATTTATTTGATTTACTTAATAGTGAACCCCCTCCATGCGAGCAACGCAGGTGTGACTCCTGACGCTTCTACCAAACTGGCCGGGCGAGACTTTTCGAAAGATTAGTAAACGATATCAAAACTTGGTCGCCCAATGACGTACGTCTGGGCAACTGAGTAGATATTCTCGCCCGGTCTGTCCATCTTCTTTCTCAGTCCCGGGAAGGAAGCCCCCAACTATCACGAAAGTGATGTGGTACAAATGGCAGGAAACACCAGCGACATTCGCAGGCAAAAGGAAGCTAAGCTTCAGAACGCACTGAGGGATGATCCACAGAAGAAGAACGCATCAACCCGAAAGCTTCAGGCCGACTACGACTCCGCCCGTTCGGACGAACTCAACCAGACCGGCCAGAACGAACAGGCAAGAGGCTTCTTCTAGAAGAGAGCTCCTACGCACTAATCCTGCAATACCCCCGCGCGATACGAGATAATTATTATTTCGTGGAGCGCGGGGGTGCTTTCTTTTAGGGGCAAAATATGAGATAATCATTGTATCATTAAAAAATATCTTGGGAGTAGGGCGTGACCGAAATACTAGAACACACACAAAAATATGACAATAACGACGAAATTATCAGCAACCTTGAGCTTGAGACTCCTGAACGGGCACGTATTCGAATCATTGGTGAAGCAATCGCCGCACGTACAATCGAACTAGACCTACGTCACGACAACAGCTTTAAGCAATCTAAAACTCCAGAGACCTTCACCGACTAATAGTAACTATGAAAAATTTCTGGGACGAACTACCACGACCGTTTTTTATACTCGCCCCAATGGAGGCGGTGACTGACGTTGTCTTTCGGCATGTTGTTGCGGCCGCAGCCAGTCCTGATATTTATTTCACTGAATTCGTCAATTCAGCCAGCTACTGCAGTCCGAAAGGCGAGCATAGTACACGAGGCCGTTTAACATACACCGATGACGAACAGCCGATAGTTGCACAGATATGGGGTAATAGTCCGGAACAATTTGCGCAGATGAGCAAAGGCCTCGCCGCAAAGGGCTACAAAGGCATTGATATCAATATGGGCTGCCCAGTGACAAACGTCGCTAAAAAGGCATGCGGAAGCGGCCTAATCCGCGAACCAGAACTCGCTGCTGAACTAATCGCTGCCGCAAAGCAAGGTGGATTGCCTGTCAGCGTCAAAACGCGACTTGGGTTTACGCATGTCGATGAATGGCGAGATTGGCTGACGCATATCTTGAAGCAGGATATCGTTAACCTAACGATTCATCTACGTACCCGCAAGGAAATGAGCAAAGCGGATGCACATTTCGAACTTATCCCCGAAATAAAAAAACTGCGTGACGAAATCGCACCGCATACATTACTGACAATTAACGGCGACGTTCGCGATCGCCAACACGGCGAAGAACTGGTCGCACAATACGGCGTTGACGGAGTCATGATCGGCCGTGGTATCTTCCATAATCCATTCGCATTTGAAACAGAAAAACGCGAACACAGCAGGGAAGAACTACTTGGACTACTACGGTTGCAATTAGACTTGCATGATAAATATTCAGAAGAACTAGGACCACGCAAATTCGATCCTTTAAAGCGGTTCTTTAAGATTTACGTCCGCGAGTTCGAAGGCGCCAGCGAACTGCGCGACAAACTGATGCACACGAAAAGTACGGACGAGGTCCGCGCACTACTTGCTTGACCACACAACCATTCCTAATAATAAATAAGCCCCCGCAGAGGGGGGCTTATTTATTATTGTCGTGCTTTACGCTGCCATGAAATAAACAGGTGTATCTGGGCTAGCGAGAGCGTCACCAATAGCAGCATGCTTCGCTAGGTTAGCGGTAAATGCTTTTGTGACGCCTATTTGGCCCTGCTGGCCACTCAATGCTTTGGCCATTTCAAACGACACGTCAACATTAATAACAAATGGCGCACTAATTCCGTGCTTCTTAAATAGCTCATCGGATAGCGACTTCTTTTTGTCGCCACTACTTAAGAAGAATACGACAGCAGACTCCTTGTGGCCATGATGTGCATCGTCAGCCGTTTCAAGGTTTTCAACTCCAGAAGGCTCGTCGGCTTCAACGCCACGAACATAAGTATCACCATCCCACTGATGCTGTTCAAGCCAGTTAGCCGTTTGCTCGGCACGCTGGCTGATGTGACTGGCTGTCTGACGACCAAATGTTAAGCCTGTGTGCTGCTGAATTGCCGGGATATTCATCAACCCCTCAACAGTATTCATAATGGCCGGTTTATTAGCTATCGCCCTATTATTAGCGATGGCATGCTTGACGCCTCCACATCCGCCGAGATGAGCGGAGCGCTTGATGCCCGTCACATTTTCATAGTGCTCTTCGACGACAGTAATCACTTGACCGACATTATCTTTATCTTCAATTGTATCCAAGATAGAGGCATCACTGTTTAGGGCCACTTCGACAAGTAGGCCCGTGCCGCCAACCTGTCGACTTCTAACTTCAGGATTGCTGCCGTCGGCATTATGCTTACACATACGTCCGTCAATACAGCCATAGTGGCATAAGTCCGTCACTTCTGCGACCGCTAATTTCAGACTTTCACCATATTCTATTTTCTGCTCCAGTGTCGCTCCAGCTAGCTCGCTAGGGATTCCATTCACTTCGTTGCCAAGTCCAAAATCCGCTAGAGATCCAAGATGCATAACAGTTACTTCTTTTTCGAATTCTGTATTCGATATCATAATTTCATTATATTCCGCCAAATGAGACATGCGGTCAACC
>JAQGHC010000017.1 GCA_028289015.1 Candidatus Saccharimonadota bacterium
GTCGCAAGTTCGAATCTTGCCGGGTTCACCATAGAAAGAAGACGAGTATGCGCTCGTCTTTTTTCTATGGTGATTATTGCGTATTTTAACGTGCGACAGGGATTTCTTAACAAAATAACGTAGTCGCAGGTTAAGTGAAATGAATGAAGTGAAGAGTGTATTTACATACTTTTACAAATGCAGAGAAAAAGCAAAGCTGCTATCTTAGTTTTACGTTCGAGAGCTGTCGACTGGCATATCTATATTAAAAGATGGCTCGCCGCCCTGCATGCCCGATGGCTCACTCGTCACACCAAGAGCGATTATCGCGGTTAGCACTAGAATAAACAGTAAGGATAGAAGTGTGCTAACCGATCCCATAACGATTCCAGCAATGCTCATTCCACGCTCTTTTTGTTTTTTACGTAACGAAAGGACGCCAGTGATAATAGCAGGAACGCCTGTAAAGATAAAAAATCCAGTAAGTGAGAGTATTCCCAATACAAGAGAGGTTATTGCCAAGCCGTTCCCTGTTTCATTAAGATCTGGGCTCGCCGTCACTTCTTTTGGACTAGTCGTATGCTTAGTAGGTGTCATTGTTATCATTTTAGCAGATGCCCACCTTGCATTATATGAGTTGAGCCACTTTGGATTTGAAATGAGCCGCTTGCACGGCCCATTTCAAGTGACTGATAATTTAATTCTAGCTATTATGCGGTGCCACGATGACTATTTCGGCCACCCTTTGCTTTATCCTCTCGGGACTGTGCAGCTGCACCCTTTTTACCAGCTTCACTCGCGCGCGAAGGATCATTCTTGAAGTTACCTCCGCTTGCTTTTCCACCCTCGCTTGCGACTCGTTTTTTAGTACTGTCGTCAGCTGATGCTAAACCTCTATTTGATGCTGTCATGATGACCTCCTCTTTTATTAGTTTGCATATTTATAATAACTTGCGAGCCGGACTACCTCTGTGATATTTCTAACAGAACGGACATTACGTCACTTACGACTACTGTCTTTTAGTCGTAATTTGATTAAATTTTGATATACTAAACCAAGGTTTGGAGAGGTGTCCGAGTGGTTGAAGGTGCCGCTCTCGAAAAGCGGTGTGGGGTAAAACTCACCGAGAGTTCGAATCTCTTCCTCTCCGCCATAGAATAAAGACGTCCATGAGACGTCTTTATTCTTGGGTTGTTCACGGAGTTCGAACCCCGGTCCTTTTAACTAAAGTTAAAACCCTTAAGTATCACTTTGTCGCAAGCAACTTCGTTCTTACACTTGCTTGAGAAATATGTAAATACATTTTTATGCGCTACACTAAACCGAATATTTTAAAACAGTTGTTTCAACTCTTCAAAATCCGGACGAAGCGTCTTTGACTGCTGTGTTACCTCGCTGATAAAACCAGTATCTTTACGCAAAATGATGTCGCGCACCACATAAAAGACGATGATCGGGTATGGCGTCTGAATCGTTTCGGTGGCAAACTGTAATTTCGTGACAAATTGCTTTGTCGCTGCTTTTTGTCTTACATTAAGATGAGGAGAAATCCTGCCGAGGATAAAGCACACCAACAACCAGATAGCACTCGCGACAATACTAAACAATACGACAGGGATAATTAGCAGCCCCCACCACGCCGATACCGTAAAGACTAGCAGCCCAATAATTACTAACAAGATAACAATTATACCTAGTCCAATCCATGCGAAAGGTTGAATGTATTGCTTTGCAAATTCGACAGTAACGGCTCGGATGGCGGCGATGTTTGATAGCATGTCTTTAGTATAACCCCTTATCTGCGCTACAATAAATATATGGACGATTCAATTTTTACAAAAATTATTAATGGTGACATACCTTGTCATAAAATTTACGAAGACGATATGGTGTTTGCCTTTCTTGATATTCACCCAATTAATGTGGGTCACACGTTAGTCGTACCTAAAACTCAAGTAGAGTTTTTATGGGATCTTGATGATGAAACATACCAAAAGGTGATGTCGGCAGTAAAAAAGATTGCCGAGCATATGCGTGTCACTTTAGCTGTAGAATATGTCGGTGTTCAGGTGATAGGCGTCGATATACCACACGCGCACATTCACCTTATTCCTTTTAATGATGCTAGCGAATACCACAACGTTCCTGACAATTCAGCCGATCCTAATCATGGTGCCTTGGCGGCAGCTGCACGGAAATTACACATGTAATGCCGATTCGAATTTTAGCAATCGGTAAAAGACATGAGTCATGGGTGTCCGAAGGTATCGCACGTTATGAAAAGCGTCTAAAAAAGCCTTTTTTGTGCGACTGGGTGTTTTTACCACATTCCGCCCGCGAGAGCGTTGCAGCGCGTCAAGAGGAGTCTGAGCGGCTATTATTACGGCTGACGGACGATGAGTATGTCATTTTGTTAGACGAACGCGGAAAGATGCTTGATTCCCCTGGTCTGACGCGGTTATTACTGACGCCGCTAGAGTCATCGATTAATGTGACGGTTATTATCGGCGGAGCTTATGGGGTTAGTGATTCGATCCAGCAGCGAGCCAATGCCGTTTGGTCATTATCAGCCCTTGTGTTTCCGCATCAGTTAGTTCGATTGATTTTGATCGAACAGCTATATCGTGCGCAGGAAATTGCTGCGGGCAATCCATATCATCACGTATAGACTGACATACACTTGACAAAAAACAAAGCTTATGCTATATTCGATAGTGTTACTACCATCTAAAACTAACATACGAAAAAGAAAAGCACATGTCACCACTCTCACTACTTGTCACACCGTTGTCGATATTTTTAAGTCTTAGCACCGCCACTGGCGTGCTGATTCATGATACTCGCATTGATAAAGCGACATTAACAGTTTTATCCAGTCCGGTTATCGGGGCAACTTCCGAAGCAAACATAAAACTAGTGAATCATGCGACCGATTCACATACACACGTCGAACGTCATACATTATCATCGGCATTACATATGTTACGATCTGATAATCCAAAAGCTTCCCCTCGTACGGATGAAGAAAAACATCATGCGGCGCAAAAACATTTAGGCTTTGGCAATAATCCTTACGAAAACAGCTTTGTACCGATTAGCTAAGAATAGTTAATTCATCCTGAAGGCGCGTCACGAGCGCCTTTTTGATTGTTAGTTGTACGCGTGATTCTTCGACAAGCTTTGCTGGGGCTTTGGCGACGTAAGATTCGTTCGAAAGCCGGGCTTCTAGGGTATTAATAAACTGGCGGGTTTCAGCTAGGCGAACTTCAAGGTTTGATTGATGTTCGTACATTGTTTCTTGGCTGATATCAAGCCATGCTTCCCTATTGCTGGATGCAAGGCGAAGTCCGCGTGGCTGATCGACTTCGGTGACGTCTTTTAGGCGGGCGAGGTGTTTGATCAGATCTTTATTATCGGCAATCAGGCTGTCATTTTGATATAACATGCCGTATCGTTCGCTACCGGGTAGCTCTGCAGTGACGTAGCGTGCCTCGATAACAAGTTTTTGTAAGCGCTCAAATTCGCCAGCGGCGATATCATCGTACTGGACCGCTGTCGGCCATGCGGTCGTAATAAGAAGGTCATTGTGCCATTCTAGTGATTGCCAGATCGTTTCAGTGACGAATGGTGCAAACGGATGAGCAATTTTAAGGCTGGTATCGAGCACCCAAGCGAGCATGCTGGGATTATTTTCGGTTTTTGAAGCTTCAATAAACCAGTCAGCGACGTTATCCCAAATTGCGTGATAGACAGCTTCTCCAGCTTCGGCAAAGCGATAATCTGTTAGCTGAGTATCAATATCGCTAGCAGCGGTAGTTAATTCACGGATAATCCAGTGATCCGCTAGGCTGGTTGGCTGAGGTGGTTGAGGTCGATACCCTTCCGCTAGTTTATCTTCAATAAAGCGGGCGATATTCCATAATTTATTACAGAAATTACGGCCAGCGACGACTTTGCTTGTGGCAAATGCTTGATTTTGCCCAGCGCTGCGACTGGCTACGATACCCAGGCGAAGCGCGTCAGAGCCATATTCGGCTACCATATCCATAGGGTTAATAACGTTCCCCTTTGATTTGCTCATTTTGATTCCCTTTTCGTCAAGGACGAGACCGTTCAGGTACACGTGTTTAAACGGCACTTGATCAGTAGCATATAGACCCAACATAAGCATGCGCGACACCCATGCGTACATAATATCTACTCCTGTCGCAAGAACGCTGTTCGGGTAAAAGCGAGCAAGGTCGGTGTTGGCTATGTAATCCGTGGTGATGAATGGCCATTGGCCACTACTGAACCAAGTATCAAACGTGTCTTCTTCACGGCGATATGTTGTACCATCCACAACAATAGTCGATTCATCGACACGCGTATCAAAAATCCAATCCTCGGGATCGTTGACGTTTTGAAAGGCTGGGATAGGAATACCCCATGGGATTTGACGGCTAAGATTCCAGTCGCGAAGATTATCAAAATATGTCATCAAAATACGCTTTCGACTTGCTGGCGTAAACTCAACTTCGCCATCTTCTAGTGCTTTTTTGGCGCGTTGTGCAAGCGGTTGAATGTTGACAAACCATTGATCTTTGAGGAGTGGTTGAATGATCGTGCCGCACTTATAGCAATGACCGACGGCGTGCTCAATATCTTCTTCTCCCCGACGCAGTTCGGCAGCTTCTAATGCGGCAAGAACGCGCTTGCGTGCCGTCATGACATCTAAGCCCGCAAATTGCGGAGGGACGTTGATCATAGTGCCGTCAAAATCAATGACCTGAATAGGTGCAAGATTGTGTCGCTGCCCTATTTCAAAATCATTTGGGTCATGCGCGGGCGTTACCTTTAGCGCACCTGTCCCAAATGATTGGTCGACGTATTCATCAGCGATAATCGGGATTTCCCGTTCCACTAGTGGCAATAGAATGCGTGATCCAATCAAATCTTTGTAGCGAGGATCGTCGGGGTGGACCGCGATAGCGACGTCGCCCAATAAGGTTTCTGGACGAGTAGTTGCAATAATGATTTCACCGATCTTATCCAAGGTTGGATAAGCAATTTTCCACAACTGCCCTTTTTCGTTTTTGTACTCAACCTCTATATCAGCAAAGCCGGTCTGATGAAGTGTACAGTAACTGACGATGCGTTCACCCCTATAAATAAGTTTGTCGTCCCAAAGTTTCTTAAAGGTTCCGTAGACCGTATCTATCACCTTTTCATCAAGAGTAAAGACCATATCATCCCAGGTGGCACTGACGCCCAGTGCGCGAAGCTGCAGTTCCATATCGCCGCGCTTTTGCTGGACAAAATTCCACACCTGGCTGTAGAGCTGTTCGCGGGTAAAATCGAAGCGACTTTTACTAGACTTTGCCAGTTCTTTTTCGTAGACGACCCATGTTTCAAAGCCGGCATGATCAGCACCTGGAATATAAGCGACATCCCTGCCCTTCATGCGGTAGTAACGGGACAAGATATCTTGCAAGTTAAACGTTAGCGCATGGCCGATATGTAGGTTGCCATTGGCATTTGGTGGCGGCATGACGATACTGTACGGCTCGCCTTTCCCCGACGGTGCAAATGCATTTGCCGTCTCCCACATAGCGTAAATAGTTGGCTCGTATTGGTTAGGGTCGTACGTCTTGGCTAGATTCATTGATTATTGCTTTCGATATTTCAATTACACGTGAAAAACGCATGAATGAAGAGAATAATCATTTTCTTGTGAAAAAGATTACAATTTCCAAACATTTTCCTCCGTGTTTGTTTTGTAGTCTAATTATAGCATAGCTATCCGTGTATAATAAGGCGTATGACTACAGTACAGGCCTGTGCAAAACAAATAGATTGGGACAACGAAATACTAGCGCGTGGGGGACATCCATTGCAGCTATGGGGGTGGGGCGAGGTAAAGGCGGCACATAACTGGGATGTTGACCGCATTTTTATTTATGACAAAGACCAAATTATTGGTGCGGCCCAGTTACTAATCCGCAAGTTGCCGAAGCCTTTTAACGCGCTAGTGTATATTCCGCGCGGACCGGTTGCTGAAAATGGCGATAGGGCAGAGGTGATGGATGCGATTGCTGACTATGTAAAAAACACGCACCACGCAGTAGCAGTTACGATTGAACCTGATTGGCGGACGATTCCTCCTGCGCACGGCTGGCATAAATCATCCAATACTATCCTGATTCCGCGGACCTTGATTCTTGATCTGACAAAAACAGAAGAGGAATTATTAAGTGCAATGGCTAAAAAGACTCGCCAGTATATCCGTAAATCCGGCAACGAGGCGGTTGAGATTCGACAAGTCCGGAAAAGGGAAGAGTTGACTGCGTGCTTGGAGATTTACAAGGAAACGGCCGCTAGGGCAGGATTCGGGCTACACGAGGATCAGTACTATTACGATATATTTGCAAAAATGCGCGATCACGGGTTGGTGACCGCGGCATTCCATGAAGGTAAGCCCGTCGCCTTTTTATGGCTAGTAATCAGCGAGCGAACCGCATTTGAACTATACGGTGGTATGAACGATGAGGGGCAGCGACTGCGTGCAAACTATACGCTTAAATGGTCGACGATTCAAATGGCGAAAAAGTGGGAATTGCAACGGTATGATTTCAACGGTTTGTTGAATGACGGTGTCAGTACTTTCAAGCAAGGTTTTGCTGATCATGAAGATATGCTGGTCGGGACCTATGACCGACCGCTGTCGTTAGTATATCCGCTATGGGTAAAGGGGCTGCCGCTTGCCAAAAAGTTTATCCAGAAAATAAAGAATCGTTGAGTCAAAAACAACATATAACTGATTGAAGTAGATGATAAAAAAGAAAAAAGAACAGAAACCTCCACGTAATTGGGCGCTTGTCGTCATCGCGTCGATAATGATCGTAATTAACCTGGCACTCTTAGTGATTGCGGTAGCGTATTGGTCAAACCTGGGATGGTGGGCACCAGCTCTTATCGTCGGAGCAATAGCGTCATTATTCCTCTCGGTCGAGGCAATTCGCAAAAACGACCCGGCGTGGTTAATGCTAGACCTAATTCTGCCGGGCTAGACGAAGGCTGCTTGGGTAGGGGATGAAAAGGAAAAAGCCCCCTGATATCATGATGATACCAAGGGGGCCGCAGATTTACGCCATCTGCCGACGTTTACTTACTTGTCAGGCCAGCCGCTAACTTCGCTGCGTTCTGCAGCCTAGTATTTGGTGCCAGGGTCGTACTTGGCGAACTGGTCGTAGCTGTACTTCCTGCTCTCAAACTCACCGAACGAACCGTTCGTGCCGGGCTTGATGTGCTCCGGAATCCTCACCTAGTCGGCTACTGCCATTGATGCGATGTGGGCTAACTGTTCCGCTGATGCGACAGTTCGGAACAACCCGTCGGGCTGAATTTCCATACCACCGTTTATAGTAGTGCGGATCAACAGTTTGATAGACAGATCACCAATTGCCTCGGCCTGAAAGGTGGGAACTCGGCTTGGGTCATATGCTCGATTCCCAAGTGCACAGTGTTGTTAAATCCTGCGGTTTCGATGAATCTTGCAGCGGTTTCAACCTTGGTCAGTTCAGTAGAATTGACCGGTGTAGGGTCCTTGACGTACCCGGCTATCTCGAAGCCTAGGATGGCTACAAGTAGCGCGAGCACAGCAATCCTTGGCGGTCAGCCACTTCTAGTATCGGGGCTTGCGGTGGGTGGTGGTAGAGTTTGGCATGTCATCTCCTCGATAGTATGCTAGGGCTCCCCCGTATCAACGGTCTCAATACCGTCAGCTGCGAACTGGAGTCTCTTCCAGTGTGCCTTTCAAAATAGTTCGTCGATCTATCCTGAAAGGCAGACTGGAATTATGCATGACTGTAAGTAAAAAAAGATACGACTCATTTGAGCGCATTTACTACGTGAAGAGTATATTAATTATAACAGATATATTATATAAAGTCAAATGAGCATAGGTGTTACCAAGTAGTATTGGTCATCGAAAGGCTAGGGATGACCTCTAGTTCCATCGGATCGGTCGGTTGTTTCTTTTGTGCGTAGTAATAACCAAGCGTGGCGATCATGGCGGCATTATCAGTACATAGCTGCATCGGCGCGTAATCGATATGCAAGGGAAGTCGTTCGGATAGTTGACGGCGGAGTTCTTGGTTGGCGGCGACACCGCCTGCAATTACAACTGATTTTGGCGAATAATCGCGAAAGGCCTTCTCGGCTTTGTCGACGAGCGTACTGATTGCCGTGTACTGGAAGCTAGCGGCAAAATCATTGCGCTGAACGTCGTTTAAACGCGCTGAAAGCTCGCCTGAGGGAAAAGTAAAGTCAACGCCCGTTTCGCGCTGTACGGCCCGTAGAACGGCTGTCTTAAGGCCAGAAAAACTAAAGTCGTAGACTCCTGTTAATTTTGCTTTCGGTAGCACGTAGCGTTTTGGGTCGCCATTTAACGCGGCTTTAGCAACGGACGGACCGCCAGGGTAAGTGAGGCCAAGAATTTTTGCTACCTTATCAAAGGCCTCACCGACAGCATCGTCTTGGGTTTGACCTAGTAGTTCATAATCGCCATGATCACGGAATAATACCAATTGTGAATGTCCGCCAGATACAATCAGTGCTAGCATCGGAAATACAGGGGCGGCCTCATTTAAAAAGTTCGCATACACATGTGCTTCAACGTGGTGAATAGGGTAAAGCGGTTTGTTTTTTAAGACAGCGAGCGTACGGGCGGCCAACGTACCGACCAGTAGTGATCCGATCAGTCCCGGCGCATAGGTGACGGCGATGGCATCGATATCATCCCAGCTGCAGTTAGCGTCAGTTAATGCCTGGTTGATAACCGGGTTGATTACTTCGATATGGCTGCGCGCGGCAACTTCGGGGACGACGCCACCATAGACGGAATGGATATCAATCTGCGAATTCACCACGTTACTCAAAAGTACGCGTCCGTCTTCAACGACTGACGCAGCGGTTTCGTCACAGCTACTTTCAATTCCCAAAATTTTCATCTGTTAGTTATTATATGGCAAATCTATCTTTCGTGCCAATACCCCTATAAGCATTGACATTATTTATATAATGTAGTATTATGTACAAAACCAATATACATTAGTATTTTGATCGAACCTTTAGGAGAAGCAGTGGAAGACTTGAACGTGTTCGTTTTGGCCGTGGTAGCCCTCGCTGTGCTAGCCCTCGTCGCTGCATGCGTCTGGATCAAAATAGCACTCCATCGGCGTGCAATACGCTTTTCGGAAAGCTACATGTTGAAGATTGAAAAGCAGGATGTCGATTTTGACCAGCGTTTCAAAGCCTGCATGAACGAGTATCAATCCAAGGGAAACAAATTGAGCAACCGTCTTCAAGACAGACTCTACTTATTATCCCAAGATATCCATGCTCAGATTGTGGCTATCTACCTCACTATGATGAAGCGTGATTTGCTGCTTCATCATAAGTTTGCGGTTACCAATATCCAGAAGAAATGGCGCGAGCAGGTTCGAGAGATCGACAAGATTATTAAGATGAAAATCTGAACATCACACCTGCTCACGCGACCGATATCTCGCTGAAATCCACGACACTCAGGAAGAAGCATCGATGACTTCTTCCTTCCACCAAACACCCCGGTATAGCCGGGGTATATTTTTATTACCACTTCTATGGATATTGACAAATAATTAACAAAATCGTATTGTCACCTCAGCCGTTTATGCACCCGCATGAACGAGAGAACCTAGGAGATCAAGTGGAACTGTTGTTCGTTATGCTGATCATTGCCGTCGTCGTGATGATTGCTATTCTTCTTGCTCGTTTACTCGGTAAAGTCGACCAACGTCATGTGCGTCAGTGCAAGGTGAGAGCAGTTTATATGCCCGCGCATCTCGTTCTTCACCGGGCGATTGTACTTGTGGGAAAATCTACAAAACTAGACGCTGAACTATTAACGCGATTTGCCCGTCGTGTCATCGAGTCGCAAAACGAAGAGGACAGGGTTGCTGTTGAAAAAGAGTTTGACGAGGTAATAGGTTATTGCACGGGTTTTTCCGAACGCGTTCAAGAAGCGATCAGTTTCGATCACCGCCGCATTAAGCAACTACCCCGTGCCAGCAGACTACTTATCTGCAGAGTGCGGCACCACGAATGGTTTCAGATCGGTCAGAATGTCAGCGACACTAAACGTAAGCTCGAGGATTTGCGTGCAAATCTATACGGATCTAGTTAATAGCGGCGCAGCCATCTCCAGGTTACTAGGAAGAAACACCGATGATTTCTTCCTTCTCCCCGGTTCGCCCGGGGTGTTTAATTTTCAAACGTATGTCACATTTATCTAAATTGATTAGATACACGTAAAATTATATAATATACATTCGATCGTATAATGGTCGTCGTTCCGTTCTACATTCAGGGAGATTATGTGTCTATGGCGCCATCCGTTACTGTAAAAATTGCTTTTAACAGGCCTGTCACTGGTGTGCAGCTGATGGATGCCATTCACCAAGTTGTCACTCGTTACAACCAAGAGTTTCAAGCCGTTAGTGTGCAGCAGACTGTCAGTCAAGGTTTTTTGATTGGCCAAGCATCATCGATGGCTTTCAAGGAACTTCGCGTCTCGCCGTCACTCGAAAATGACGTGATCAGTACGCAAAGCTGGTATACCGACGTCATCGTTACTTCTCATGCATGGAAAATATTACTGCAGTATGCGCTTGACGACGAGGAGATCCAATGTGAGGTGGAGAGATACATACTCGAATTTGCCAAAGAGCTGAAAGAGGTTTTACAACCTTCCCACTAGCCGGCAGAACGGAATATTTAAAGCCCCGAGGCAATTATTGCTCGGGGCCTTTCCATAGAAAGTTTGCTGTCATTGACGCATATGCATAATTATGACATTTTAGTATTAAACATTTGTATCCATTATATAAGTGCAGCACCTTAGTACCTAGGAGAAAAAATGAAATTTAAAAAGATTTTTATAGCTTCTGTCGCGATTGTATTTGTAGAGCGTCTGACCAGGATTATCATCAGGCGTACTACGGGGGTGAGAATTAGTCCTCGGCACATGAAAGAACATAACTACGCCGACGAATATATCGATTTTCAATGGTCCAGGTATCGCACGTCGACAAGAACGACCGAAATCGAAGAATCGAACATTACGGCATCGCGCAGTCGCTTGCAGCGTCGACGCGCATTGAAGCAATTTAAAAAGATTGACGACAACTGGCGCAAGCTTCTTTATTTCATTTACAAACAAACAGAGGAGGACAGCGCTATCTTGCTTTGGTTGACGCCTGACCAGCAAAAGAAGGTGAGCACCGATCACCTGAAGTGGGTAAAAATTCAGGATGAGATTCATCTGATTCTGAATAAGCACACCTTCATGCGTAGGCGCATTGTGTTGAATATCGTTCCACAAGGCGTAAATCATTAACCTGATGAAGGAAGAAGCATCGATGACTTCTTCCTTTAAAACTTTCCAGAACCCCGGTAGCGCCGGGGTATTTTAATCTACGGCGGTTGATTTCACACCCTATCTACTTTTTGTTGCTATAGTTACACTAATAATGAAATTATCTGCGAAGTCTATTGAAGCCCTACGGATTGTAATTAATGGGGATGGTAGTGAAAAGGTATCATCTCCGTATAGGCAGGGCTGGAAGATTGAGGCGTTTTTTGCAGAATTTAGAGTCGAGCTTGGTCAAGGCTCTCGCTGGGCCCAAACAGAAGGGGCGCTTGGTGTTTTGAATGGTACGCGCAAGCTCGAAGAGGTAATTAAGAAGGTATTTTTACCTATCGATTACATTGAACATTCCGAATCGATTGAGCAAGCTCTCGATTATATAAATAAATATTTTTCATATGACGGCTATGTGGTAAAAATTAGCGGTAACCGACCAACAATTCAGAGACTTGACGATAAATCAGTGAAACTTGAAACAGATAAGTTGGCAGAATTAAATAATGATAACCTGATGGAATGGCTCACGGAGCATAGTCAAAAATGTTTTTATAAAATTCAGAATAATGACTACTCTGGTGCTATAACGAATTCTCGATCAATGCTTGAGGAGCTTTTTAAATGGATATTGAACAACACAAGCGACGGTTATGATTTGAAATTTAACGGTGACTTAATGGGGCAGGCTAAAGAAGTAATGAAGCGCTTTGACATGGATCCTAAGACTGTCGCCTTACCTTTGAAACAGATGCTGAGTGGAATGAATAGTATTATTCAGGGCCTATCCCAGCTTAGAAATGCCGCATCGGACTCTCATGGTACAAACTATCGCCCACAACGGCGTCATGCGCTTTTGGCCGTGAACGCTGCTCACGCGATAGCGAATTATTTTATTGAATTGACCGTCGACAAGTCTCTCCTTGATGCTCAAATAGCGGGAGGTACGCTGACTCAGACGGATAATTATTATGTTGATATGGTATCTCATAATCAAATTGATCAAATCCGAGGGGGATGATTAGGAGTACCTATTTATGTATCAATGCGTAGCCGACTACATCAACCTAATAACACCCCGAGATAATTGGGAGGGTATCGCTAATCATGGACATAAATTCCTGAATATTATATTGTTATTGACGAATAGATTATCATCCGATCTACAGCACCTTTAAGGAGTGAAAATGGATTACGTGCGCAAGCTTTTGGGCGGTGCGGTTGCCGGAGCACTCGTTTCTACGGTTGTTTCATTGAACCGAAAAAGAATTAGCCGGTTACTGCATGTTCGTGAACGTCATGAACGGTTTGAAGAGTTGCGGTTACGGCATGAAGCGGATTTGCAGGATATCGAACAGCTAGCTGAAAATGAATCGGCGGCCTATATCAAAAAGCATCGGGATCATTTTATTGCATCGGCCAAGAATGAGGGGCTTTCCGAGTCCACTTTGGAAGGTGTGTTGGAAGGTATCCGCATTAGTATTCGCGAAGTGATACGCCTCGACCGAAAAGCGCGAGCTGCCAGAACCTACGGCGATCAGCTGTACGCACTAGACGAAGATCTTGCAGTCAAAAAGTATCAAGACGCAAAAAAGTTGCTTGATCTAGCTAAGGAGGTACGCTTACGTATGAACGAAGCGGGTTTTCCGGTTGATTGATTGTTTGAACGGTTGCATATCCGCCAGCGCATATAGTTCTTTTTCTCCTACCACCCCCCGCCGAAAGGACGGGGGATTTTTTATGAGAAGTGCTAAAATAGAGATATGAAACAGAAGCTTGTGAATGGGGTGCGGAAATTTTTACCGAAAGAGACAGTACACGGCCTAGAAGAACTTTACCGACGCGGACGTGTCCGTTTAATCAGCATGAAATACGGCAATCCGGCCAGCGGATTGAAAGTCATTGCCGTAACGGGAACAAATGGCAAAACCACGACGATTAATTACATTAATGAGATTTTAAAAGAGGCTGGCCATAAAACGGCGATGTTCAGCACGGCATTGATCGAAGTGGACGGCGACACGCAGCTGAATGATCTGAATGCGACTGTCGGGACAACCGAACGAATGCAAGAATTCTTTCGGGACGCAAAAAAGGCAGGGGTGGATTATGTGGTATTGGAAATCACCAGTCACGCGTTGCAACAGCACAAGCTAGACGGTGTGCCAATCGAAGTAGCGGTCATGACTAATCTGACGCAGGATCACCTCGATTACCACAAAACAATGGATGAATACGCCGCCGCCAAAGCAAAGTTATTTAAACGCGAGCCGAAGTTTATCGTATTAAACCGCGACGACGCTTGGTATGACTATTACAATAAGTTCTCAGCGGGCGCGCAAAAAATTACCTATGGCAAGCATTTGGAAGCCGAAGCCCGAATCGAATATACAAAATTATACAAAAAGGGTAGCGAAGCGACCGTGGTTATTGATCACCAGACCAAACTAGACCTTGCAACTGCACTGCCTGGTACCTTTAATATCTATAATATGACTGCCGCAGCCGCTGTTGCGTATTTGCTAGGCATCAAGTTGGATGACATTATTGAAGGTGTCGCCAATCTAGAGGGCGTACCGGGGCGATTTGAGCGCGTCGTTGAAGGTTTGGGGTACGATGTAGTTGTCGATTATGCCCACACGCCTGATGCGTTAGAGCAATTACTGCAGGCAGCAAAAGAAGTGACGAAAAACCGGACGATATTGGTATTCGGTGCGACAGGTGACCGTGATAAGATAAAACGCCCAATTATGGGTGAAATTGCCGCACGTTTAGCGGACCGCATTATTTTAACCGACGAAGAAAGCTATAACGAAGACCCGCAAGCAATTCGCGATCAGGTCCGTGACGGTATCGAAACCGCCGGGGCAACGGCAAAACTAACGGAAATCCCTGACCGCCGTGAGGCAATTGAAAAAGCACTGTCCATCGCGACAAAAGACGACACCGTTTTGATTACTGGTATGGGCCACGAGCAGTTCCGAATCGTTAATGGGGAAAAACTACCATGGAATGACGCAAGTGTTGTTCGTGAGCTGCTGGAAACGGACAAAAAAGACTAGTACCAATTTTCGTTATGGCGCTTATTGTGCAGACGCACAATAAGTCGTTCGCCAATTTTTGACCACATTTTATACTTAGCTTCATTAATGGCGAAATCCCATGCGCCGATGTAATCGGTAACTTCTTTGTTAAAGCTGGTCTTGAATCGGCCAATTCCGTAGTGTGGATGGTCGGCATTTTTGATTTCGTTCGCCGGCGGGGAGCCGCAAAAATCATGAATCACCGAACCGTTAGCTTTCGCCCATTCGATGACACGCCACTGTAGCAGGTGGCTGGCACCATAGACGGTCCGTTCACGAACTGACGCACCGTCTTTATACGTGCTTTTACTGCCAAATATGACCGCGTACGCGCCCGCAACGATTTTGCCGTCTACATACGCAAAGAATAACTGGCCGCGTCCTACGGCGCTATAGCGCTGCCAAAACGTTTTGTAGTACTGGTATTTGCGAATACGGAACGAGCCTTCGGCAGTCGAGGCTAAAAGCTTATACATTAATTCGCAGTTTTCATCGCTGGATTCGACCAAATGTGCGGTTGCACCGTCACGTTCGGCGCGTTTTATCGCATGGCGGCCTTTTTGATTAAGACTTGCCATGACTGTATCTAAATCAGTTGAGATATCTAGTTTGATAGTCGAAAAGTTTGGCTGTACAGGGGTGACTTTGACAAGACCTAATTTCAGAAAATCAGAGCGGGTTTCGTTAGAGTCGGGTAGTTCTGGTTCGATTTTGATCACAAAAACGTTATGTTGTTTTGCGAATACGGCTAAATCAGATAATAGATCATCTAATTGGCTGACAGAGGTGATCCCAGGGCCTTTTGGTAAATACCAAAGCTTGCCGAGTCCAGGGACGGACTTCTCGAGCGCAGTAATCGCAATAGTATCGGCCATGATATAACGTGGCGTCCAACCGCCCATTCGTTTTTGCTCGGCGAATTCAGCGCCCTGAAAGACGTTTCCTGTATCAGGATTAGCGAGAATTAGCGTATTCCACTGGTCGATTTCGGCGGGTCTAGCAAAGCAAATAGTCATTAGATCTATTGTACCTGACGAATATCGGAATAGGAAAAACCTCCCACACGTAATACGTGAGGGAGGTGGTTGGTATCAGTGACGGCCCGATATAGCCTGCTGGTGCTGCCCCAGAATACGACGAATCGTACTTCACCCGAGGGTGACATATTATGCACTTTTTAACGAGGGTGATACTCGGTATGTCGGAATTACCTCAGGGGCTCGCAGAGGAGCTCTTCAGGGGTGAGGCCGAGCCGCTTGCGAAGGGCGGGAACGGACTCGTCGGCGTCGTTGTGGATGCCTTCGACGACCTCTCCATCCTGCATGTAAACGAGGCGGAAATTTACTCCACGGCGGAATTCCTTGGCGATACCACCGAGGTTTCTGTTGTCGAGCTTGAGGGTCGAGCGTGCAGTCATTTTTATCTCTCATTCAGCCTGGGAGAAGTGCGTACGCTTCTCCATCTTGCGGGATGTGAAGATTGATCGTTCGGTAGTCTGTCGTCGTACCGATGTATATCCGTAATTCGGGTTCATACAACGCATTGGTAAGTTCGAATTCGACATGGATCATGCCAGATTCATCGTACAGATCAAGTTCGAGGTTGCTATGAGCTTCAATGGCTTCAACAACTTTGTTCCTGACCCATTCACTTTTCTGAACGACAGCATAGCGCCGCATGGGCGACTGTGTTGTCGACATGGGAACTCCTTTTGTAGGTACGTCCTATAGTAATATAGAACTTATATACACTAGCACAATCAGTATAAAATGTCAATAGTCTGTAAAGGGTTGAGCTGACGTATAAAAAGAAAAAGGGCCC
>JAQGHC010000013.1 GCA_028289015.1 Candidatus Saccharimonadota bacterium
ATTAGTACACTTTTATCCTTACTATTTATTCTTATGCTCATCGCTATTGTCGCTCTTGGCATAATGAGTGAGCCATCAGGCACACAGGGTGGCGAGCCGTCTTTTGATATCGATATGCCAGTTGATAGTTCTCGGACCTAAAAGAGTCACGAGTTAGCGCCAGCAACCTGGTTTTTTTCGCTTCACTCACTACACCGAACTTGCAATTACCAAGAAAAATACCCCACTTTTCAGTGAGGTAGTTTTCATGGTGAACCCGGCAAGATTCGAACTTGCGACCTTTGGCTCCGCAAGCCAACGCTCTATCCAGCTGAGCTACGGGTCCATATTGCGGCGCTATACACTTTTAGATGCATAACTCCGCTTTTGTGTAACTAGAAGGTACATTGCCGCTAAAAAAAAGCAGCGAACATCGGCTATTGTATCATGTTACAGGGAGCGAGGGCAAGGTTTAACGACTTAAATGCGAAGTTTTCGGATGATTCGGTCGACGACATCCAAATGTAGTTCTTGCATAGGCAAACGTGCGCCTAACATGTCAACGATTGCCTCACCGGCAACTTCCGGAAAATAGACCGAAACGCCAGGCTTAAAACGTTTAACGGGCAAGAGTAGTACGGAGTATTCTTTCCCGTCATGAATAACACCAAATCCTTTGAATTCTGAAAAAGGATAAAGACGGTCATTTATATAAAGTCCTTTTCTACTCAGAGTGTAGTCAATCATCCGTGGTGGGCGATTAACATATACGAATAGCGCCACCGCCATAACAGGGACTAAAATATTAAACGTGACGGATTGAATAACAAAAACGGCTATCGCCATCAGCGCAACAAACGCAGCAGCAAAGACAACAAACCATAACTGACCTTTATCATGCTGAATGTATTCCTGAGCCTGCCAACGAACCGGTTGCATCTCAGCAGCTGTCTGCTCGAGATCGTGACCTGAATTATCGGGCATATCAGCTGTCAATGGTACCGCGTCAGTAACTGGGTTCTCGGGTGTCAATGTAACAATAGGGCTATCAGCCAACGTTTCGTCGGGCATGACAACATAAGGGGCCTGGGAAGGTTGTTCGACAGGTTGTTTCCAGTCAGCAGGGTGATTATCTGGTTGCATAATTTTAGTATAGCATGGGCGGGATAAAGCCAGCTGAACAAAATAATTCATATTGTATCAAAAGGTTTAATCCGATTTAAGAATATGATAAAATGAGAAAAGTTGAGACCGATAATTAATTATCACTGTCTATTTCCGATATTCCCATCATACTCATACTCTTGATGTGGCCACAAATGAAAAACTATTGAGTATGATGCTTAATTGTTGGTCTCAACAATCTAGTTTGTGGTCACTTCATGTTTATGAACCGTTAACACTAATAATATAATCGAATTGTTTTTTAGTTATAACTTACCAGCTTGTTTTCATTATCGTTATGCTATCAAAAGAAAATACGTCGACCATTTGGTCGGCGTATTTTCTTGGCGGAGGAGGGGAGATTCGAACTCCCGCTCCAGATCTCTCCGGACTAACGATTTAGCAAACCGTCCCCTTAAGCCACTTGGGTACCCCTCCGTTTGGCTTTTGTACACGTTTGTACTTGGATAATTGTAGCACAATACAGAGGCCGGGTGTAGACTTTTAGATCATTATTTGCTATAATTATAATAATATGATGTAAAAACAACAGAAGGAGCTGTTTTGTTGCAACTAAAATTACCATTTACTATAACCGCTCTTATTATTGCATCGGTTTCAACGACAATTCTTATCTCATCGACCAGCTTGGCATCTAGCTTAACTATGCAAGAAGGGGCAGATAGCGCAAGAGGTGTAGATCAAATCGCTGATTTATTTGGCGCGACAGGAATATTCAGCACTATTACCAACGTCTTGTTATTTGTTATCGGTGCTATTAGCGTCATTATGATAATTATCGGTGGACTGCGGTACGTCATTTCCGGTGGGGACTCATCAAATGTGACCGCTGCAAAAAACACTATCCTCTATGCGGTTGTCGGATTGATAGTGGCTCTGTTTGCATATGCGATCATTAATTTTGTCCTCACAAGCTTTTCAGGAGGCGGCATGGGCGGCGGCGGTACTAACGTTTAAATAACCCCTATTCGCACCGCGAGGGCGAGATAGCGCAATCATAGATTACCTTTTCGTTCATTTGTTAAAAATTGTAAGTACTTTTTTTGCTTCATTCGCTACACCGAACTCGTGGTTGCGTCGCTATGTAACACCCGCGAATTCAACTCATCCACTCCGTGACAAGAAAATAGACCACCAGATAGTGGTCTATTTTCTTGGCGGAGAGGGCGAGATTCGAACTCGCGGTACCATTGCTGACACGACAGTTTTCAAGACTGTTCCCTTAAACCACTCGGGCACCTCTCCAATAGAACCCATAATAACAGATACGGAGCGGTTAGTCGAGTGGTTGACGAGCAATTACGGCGACCCATATTTGCGTAACACCTGCCTGACGTAATGATTCGGCCGCGTATTTGATCGTTGCGCCAGTCGTAACGACATCATCGATTAATAAATGGGGAGCTGACGAGTCAACATGAGTACGGACTACGAATGCTTCTTTTGCCTGAGTTATACGTCCGGCGCGACTAGCCCCACGCTGCTGAGTAGTTGTCGCACGAGAAAGCACTTGCCGAAGTTGAACACCATGGTGATTTGCGACTTGCCTAGATAGTAGTAGCGTGTGATCATAACCACGTTCCCGTATATGACTTGCTACCGTTGGGATTGGTACAACGATCGTGTCCTTAGGCAGCTGATCGATGCTATCAATTAGCAAAGAGGCGAGTGGCTGGTGGGCGGCATGCATATTTTGAAATTTAAAATTACCAATGAGCCGTTGCAAGGCACCTGAGCGTTCACCAATACACCATGCGCGGCTGTACGCAACGTCACAGTCCTTACAGACCCCGACGTCACATAAGTTAATCCCACAGGCAATACACAGCAACGACGCTTCGCTACTGATGTCATATTTGCAACGATCACATAACAACATGCCTATTTTTCCGCATCCACAACAGAGGTGTGGAGCAATATAAGAAAGCAGCTTGTCTATCATTGTAGTTTTTACGTTTATCCTCTTCGTTTCATTGATTATACCGCAAATGGTTGTTATAATGTGAAAGACTATTTGTCAATAGAGCCTAGAGAAAGTGGAGGATATCATGGCCCGGAAACAAAACGATGATCTTTTGATCGAAGATGAATTAGCCGCGGCGTTTTTAAACGACGACGATCTAAACCAACAAGAACCAACCAACGTACCTGCTGATGACTCAGCATGGGAAGAATCAGAAGATGATTTCCCAGGGCAACTTGCTGTCGACGTGTACGAGACAGACGAGAAATTAATCGTCAAAGCACGCACAGCTGGCGTAAACAAAGAGGACCTAGACGTTAGCATTAGCGACGGCATTCTAACAATCAGCGGCACGCTATCAAGCGGTGACGATACAGACGCAACCAACTGGCACATCCAAGAATGCTATTGGGGTGAATTCAGCCGTACACTAGCACTACCTGTCGCAGTCAAGGAAGATGAAGTCGGCGCAGTCCTAAAAGACGGCGTATTGAGCATCAGCTTTACAAAGGTAAAACAAGAGCAAGCTAAGAAGATTACGATTCAGTAATACTACAAACAGCTAATTAAAACAGCCCTTCGCAAGTAGGGCTGTTTTAATATTAGTGACACCTATCGACTAGGTATAAAAAAGCGCTCGTCGTGCGAGCGCTTTTTTATAAGCTAAAGTCTAGCTTATACTGTAGCGTCGAAGCTACCGATGACAAAGTTGACAAGTGCGTAGGCTAGTAGGGCTACGACGATACCAACAACCGCATAAAGAATCGTATTCTTTGCGCTTGTGACAGCGCTACTATCACCACCTGATACAACATAGCGAATGCCGCCGATAATCAACATGATAACCGCAATGGCACCGATGATGAAGAGGAGAACGTTTGTAACAATTCTAAAGATACCGTTAGTACCAAATAGATCAGCTTTCTGATCAGAGCCCTGTGCACACTGCGCACCGGCTGAGGCGCCGCCCGCGATACTATTACTTGCACAGTTTGCTGCGTTTGCAGTAGGCGCAGACAATACTCCTGCAGTTGCAGACACACCGAGCGCAAGGACGGGCACGATTAGAAGCGCTTGTAAACTTTTCTTAATAATGTTATTCATTTGTTTTTCCCTTTCTTAGGATTACTCTCTCTATTTTATAGCAGATTAATCCGCTTTTGTTAATAGTTTTATTTTACAAACTTACTAAGACAAAGTTTACGATCGCATAAGCAAATAAGGCCACGACCAGGCCTACCACTGCATACATAATAGTATTCTTTGCAGAAGTCACCTTAGTTGAATCGCCATTTGAGACGGTGTACTTAATTGCGCCAAGAATAATCATAATAACGCTTATTGCGCCGATAATAAACAGTAGAATCTCTACAACGGTCTTAACTGATGTCTGCACTGTTCGCGTCTCCTCATTGCCACCCACTTGCTGGTATCCTTCTAAGATTTTATCCTGAGCGTCAGCACTGACACTGTGACTTGGCATTAGTGTAGCAATACCAATAAGTACCGCGAGCGTCAGGACTGCAAATTTAATCTTGTTCATTTTCTCTCCTTTAATTAAAACCTTGTAACGACGAAATTAACAATCGCGTAGGCAAATATTGCGACAATTAACCCAACAACAGAATACATAATCGTATCTTTCGCTGATTTCACCCTGCTAGCTTCACCGTTAGAGGCTGTGTATTTAATGCCGCCGATAACAATCATAATAACGGCAATGATCCCTAAGATATACAATAAGGTATTAATGATAACTTTCGCCATGCTTGTTGCGTTGTCATTTTGCGCGGCACCACATACTTCGGTACTACCGCCACCCTTACCGCCACTACCACACTTATCAAACACATTGATTGCCGAGGCTGTCCCAGTCGGCACGACCACAGCGCTGACGGCAATGATAAGTGCGAATGCTGCTAATAATTGTTTCCATTTTTTCATTTAAAATCTCCCTATAACAAATTGTGTAATTGTAAATGCCAGTATGATTACGATGATACCGATCACGGCACCCGCAATTGCGTCTTTACCGCGTTTGATAGTTGCCGCGTTGCCATTTGAAGTGACATAAAAGTAGCCTGCGATAATAATAATTATAATACAGACAATACCAGCCCATAAGTATGCAGTGTTTAAGATATTTAGAAGTGCATCGTTAGCATTTCGGACTGGATTAGTAATGCCGATATCTACGGGACTAATTTTGACATCCTCGGCTAATATTCGTAAGATATTCATTATTTAATCGCTCCCGCTATGACATTGACAATAGCGACAGAGAAGATTGATATCAATAAGCCGACTACCGCGTTAGTTATTGTTTTACGCGCTTTGACCATTCCATCCGGAGAGCCCGCACTAATCATATATTTGTACCCACCAAAGATAATAAATCCAACCGCGATGTATCCAACTAGTTGTAATATAATTTCGACGACATTTAACGCAATCAGCCAAATATAGTTACTTATACCACCAACCTTATCAGGACTGATTAGGTCGCAGTTTGGACCGTCAGCTAATCCGTTGTACCATGCAGGAATCGTTAATATTTTCCCCTCACACGCAGCATAGGAAGGAGATGGGATTGCTATTGTCATTGCAGCACCGCCGGCCGCCGTGACGAACACTATCGCGGCAAGCCAATTCTGTATTAATCGTTTCATATTATTCCTTAATTCTTTACTTAAATATTCCGCCGGGGATCAGGAAGTTGAGGAGAATAAACATCAACCCGTAGGCAACTAGTCCGGTGACAACGTTCTTTATAAATGTCATACCTTGCTTTGCCTGTTCTGGCTTGTCAGCAGAGCTAGCGTAGAGTGCTGCCCCGTAAGCAATACCACCAACTGCTAATATACCAACGCCAGCCGTAAGTATATTCATAGCCATCAGCAACAGTGCCCAAACACCATTGTCTGTCGTTCCCGTACTCTGGTCGGTCTGATTACAGGTAATGATTGATGTTTCTGCACCACCACATTGTTTTCCAGTTTTTGCATCTGTATTGTCGGCCTGGTTTGGACTTGGGTTGTTAGCGTACGTAGGCTGGGTATATAATAAAGTACCGGCCGTAATACCTACTCCGAATATCATTGTCGTTATTATTTGTTTTATTTTCATAGCTACTTATAAAGTACGATAAATCCACCAAACGTGCAAGTGTTTAATCACTTCTACAACACCTAAAAATCTCTATGTACAGACGAGTAAAGTTTATTGACTTTTAATCTGTAAGATGGTAATATAAAAAAGAAATGTGGGATCTTAGATTATCTAATCCATTCGATCGTATACCGATGCGAAATGTGTTGCTATTTCTTGCGACCATGCTGGTGGCAATTTTTACGTATATTTTTGCAACTGCTTCTACAGCGTATGCCGCCGACGCAACATGGGCAGGAAACTCGATTACTTACAATGGAAATCAATACATAAAACTGACAGACGGAACCTCAGAGGGTAATACTAATTTACCAAATGGCATCCATTATGGATTTATTAATTCACAGCAAAAAGCACACATATTATCTTTCCCTGCGGGGGCGGACACGGCAACCGCAACTACTGCCGAATATAGCGAATACAGCTTCGTGCCACCTGGTCAATATAGTAATAAATCAAACGCCAAACAAATCAGCCTTGATGCGCAAAATGCCACCAACCAAGGGGTCAATTCATGCGACAGTACCTTTACTTTTGGAATAGGCTGGATTGTTTGCCCAGTAACTAACTTTCTAGCCGGTGCAATGGACTGGCTATTTCAGATTCTGACTGGTTTTTTGACTGTTCGCCCTGCACAAACTAATGCAGAAAATGCACTATACCGCGCATGGTCAGTTATGCGCAATTTTGCGAACATCGCATTCGTTATCGGCTTTTTGATCATTATATATTCACAGTTGACCAGTTTCGGTATCTCTAATTACGGTATTAAAAAAATATTGCCACGATTAATCATCGCGGCAATATTAGTGAACGCCTCTTATTGGATATGCGCAATCGCAATAGACATTTCAAATATCCTTGGCTACTCATTACAGAACATCTTCATCAATTTACGCAATACCATCATTGGCACCGAAGGAAACACGTGGGATGTAGTTAGCTGGAAGAGTATCGGTGGCTTTATCTTATCAGGTGGAACAGCGGCAGTCGCGATTGGTGTCGGAGGCTATGCATTAGCTGCGGGAACAGTAGGAGGGGCGCTATTCCTATTATTGCCGATCTTGGTAGGCGTTCTGATGGCCGTTCTGGTCGCGTTGTTAATTATGGCTGCGCGTCAGGCAATTATTACTGTTTTAGTAATATTAGCTCCGTTAGCATTTGTCGCGTATCTATTACCTAACACCGAAAAATATTTCGATAAATGGCGCGGGCTATTTATAACGATGCTAGTGCTTTTCCCGGTTTTCTCGGTGTTGTTTGGTGGCGCGCAGCTTGCCGGTATCGCAATCATTCAAAACGCCGATTCGATTAACCTAATCATCCTTGGCATGGCAGTCCAGGTCGCCCCGGTCGTCGTCACGCCATTCCTGATTAAATTCAGTGGCTCGTTACTGGGTCGTATTGCCGGTATGGTCAATAATCCTAACAAGGGCGCAATCGATCGATCACGCAAATGGGCAGGCGAGCGTGCCGCCCAGCAAAAAGACCGTGCACTTGGTCAGAAAGATCCAAATTTTTCAGCACGACTTGCTCAGGGCATCGATCAAAAGCGCCGCAACCGTGAAGGCAAACAAGGAGCACACAAGGGAATGGCTGACGCACGTTGGGCTCGATCACAAGAGTATTCTAATATCCAACAGATGAGCCTCGAGGCGGGACAGTTGAAGGAAACAGGTGAAACGACCGCCCAGACCAGATACGAAACATCAAAAAGCACGAATCCATATATACAGACCGTCGATATCGAATCCCGAGATGCCAAGCTAAGTAATCAGGTTGCCAAAGAAACATCCGAAGATGGATGGGCAAATCTTCAAGCCGGCAATTCAGACAACCTGATTGTGGCGGAAAATATTGCTCGCAGCGGTCTTACTAGGCGAGTCCTAGACAATACACAGCGTTCACAGGTTCTTGCCTCAAGCCTACGTTCAGCTAAGGGAGTACAGGAGCACAACTTCGCTACAGAACTATCTAATAGCGAAGCGCTTCGCCGTATGGCTGGCGGTATTGATCCGTCCGGACCTGGAAAATCCGAGGCTATCGCCGTATCTGCATTGGAACGCGCCAAGGCTGAAACGGTCAAAAATATTAAGGAAGCATCTGATATTAGGCCTGGTGACATGCCACAATTACGCAAGCACTTCGATACTGCCGTTGAAAATAATGATGCCGAAGGAGTACGTGCCTACGCAGACTTAATGGCCGAAGCGGGCAATCCCGGTATAGAAGAGCTGCGCAATGCGATTATTTTAAATGAATCACGTATGTCCGCTCATGTTGCTACCGAATTCAAGGCTCACATCAATAGCAGTGGCCCTATTAACAGTTCTGCTGAAGATATTGCGCAGTGGAGCCGTGACAAGAGTAAGGGCGACCGCAAGCTTGAAGTTATCTCGAATGATCAAGATACATGGAGTGGATTATCTGCAACTCAATTTGCTAGCATGAAGAAATCTTCACAATTAAAGGCGTTGGAAATTCACGCCATCCCACCAGAAATTGCCAGGTCACTCGTCAGCGGTCCAGCCGTTCAAAACTTGAAAGGTCCCGTCCTTCGTAAGCTTCGTGAAGAAGCCGGACTACCTCCGGAACCACCCGTTCCTACCGAATAACATCCATAGCATTGTAATAAATGTATAAATATGTTACAATATATTATAGTTTCATAGTGATGTGAATTTGCGTCGTTTATGAGAAGCCCCTTATCAGGATCAAGCAAACTAAGGATGTCATGGAATATTCCTCACTTTTTCAAGAACTCAACAGCAAGCACGTCAGCATCGAGCATAAGGCGTTGATGGACCAGGCGGAAGAGAATCTTAAAAACGAAGAAGCCTTACCAGGTCAGCTTCGCCGCATGTCCAAAAAACTGTCTCACGCAGGCTACCCGTTTCCGCTAAGTGGCAGTGATCGTGCTGTCGAGTACGAAGGCGTGCTACATCCCGCTTGGTGGCTTACCAGCAGCTACACGGGCAAGTTGCACGTTTTCATGCTAGGTGATGGGACAGTTGTCGCCAACAACGACTACTACTCCAACGTCGTAGAGGCATTCGATATCGACCGGGCAAAAGCGCTCGATATCGCCGACATTCGAAAGACACTCATCAAATACCTGAAGACGAAGTACGTCGACCTACAGGTAATACCACTTGAAAACACTTCGCGGCAGCTACAAGATCTTCTCCCTAAACTTGGGTGGATACATACCAAGTAGCCAAAAGGCTCGTATCTTGATGAATGCCGTGCGGACTGGCTGTACTTATATGATAAGTATATTTTACAGCCAGTTCGCACACTTAGTTTGTTAACAGAATCCTATAACCACCTACGGGTGGTTTTTTCTTTTCTAGAGGTAAGATAGATGTCAACACTTGACCTAAAATAAATATGCTTGCATTTTTTATAAATATGGTGTATAGTAGCGAACATAAGAAACGTTTTATGTGCCCATAGAAGCGCACAAGGAACCACCACCAATGAGCCCTAACCCAGAACAGATCCCTAAATCGTCAGAAACAGAAGTTCCAGTTCCTCACTCAGGAAAGCTCAACTCGAGCATGCGAGAAGTACCAGTTGTACCCGATTTACCTGATTTAACAGAGGAACACGTCAATAACACGACAGCTGCAGATACTGTTTATGATAATTTTGGTGGTGATGAAACAACACTCAGCCCAGCAGAGAAGGCCGAATTTGACCAATGGCGCCAAAGACGCGCCGAAAAAGCTCAAACAGCTGAGGCGACTCCGACACCTGAATTTACTCCTGCCGATGATACACCGACACGCGAATCAATTCCTGTGAAGAAGAAAAATAAACTTGCACGCTGGGCTCTAGCTGGTCTTGGTGCTAGCCTTGTTTTTGCTGCATCGACTGCGGTATACGTTAACGCGATTACTTCAGGTATCACTAATTCGACAGATAAAGATCTTCCGCCAGCGCCTGAAACAAATAACTCAGCAGCTCCAATTCCTGGCCTAACTGGCGAAACAGCAGCACCAACGCCAGATAAGCTTCGCACCGTAACTGAAGCGGATATTGCCAGCTACCAAGAAAATGTGGAATCAACAGTATTTACCATTGGTGAGCACGGAAGTGAACCAAAAGTGCTGGATGATTTTGTAAGTGCGTTCAATAAAATGATAAATTACCAGCCTAGCGATGAAGAGCTAGAGAAGAGTAAAGATCTCGTATCGCCAACATCAGGAATGACCGGTTCACGCGCTGCTGCAGAAATGTATCGAAATTCATTTAAAGATATGTTTGCTAGTGAAGGGGATTTTTATAGAATGCTCCAGGCGACCGGCGCATCTAATTTTGATAAATGGCTGCAAACCAAAGAGGCAGGTGATGAAAATCTTTACACAATGAAATTTTCACTAGATGAGGAAAGTCGCCTTGTCATTACTAGTAATGTTAATAAAACTAGTAGTTTACCGAAGGATCCTGTATCAACAATTTACACCTTGTCTCCGAATATGAAGCTAGACAATTTATCAGCCGAAAATCGCAACCCAGATGAACGGCGATGGCGTTGGACCGAAGGTATCCTGACTAAGTACGGTGAAGGTGTCAACGAGTAAAAAAACGTTTCATTGACTTAACCCTAATTTAGCTTTCAATTTCATAACAGTTGTTGCATAATCAAAGCATAACTATTATGAAATTGAAGCTTCTTTTATTTATAAGTCTTATTACAGGCAGCCTAAGCCTATCTTTTTTGCTTTCAACTTCCACTTTTGCTAGCACACCCTCCGCAATTACACCGCCAATGAGTCTTCTTGCTGAAAGTGTCGTCACACCTACACCTACACCTGATCCTGGCAGCACACCCGCGACGGAACCAAAATCAACTTGTCAGGTTGAAGGTATAGGTTGGATTATCTGTCCGCTTGCAAAAGAAGCCTCAAAAATAGTAGACGCCGCTTACGCATTCGTTGCAAGCTTATTAGTCGTACAGCCACTTACTACGACTGGCGCATCAGCCCCTGTGTATGGTGCATGGTCTATTATGCGTAATTTTGCAAACGTCGCGTTCGTCATCGCATTCTTGATTATCATATTTTCACAATTGACTAGCGTAGGATTGAATAACTATGGCATTAAAAAAATGCTCCCACGACTTATCGTTGCCGCGATACTAGTGAATGCATCGTTTTGGATATGTGCGATCGCCGTTGATATATCAAATATTCTAGGCGCATCGCTTAATTCTCTGTTTGAAAGTATGGAGGCGGGATTACCCAAAGAAAAAAATACCGATGGAATTGCTGACGGAACTGGCTGGGAGGGAATTACTGGAATCGTATTAGCAGGCGGTGTCGGAATAGCACTTTATGTTGGCTTGTCAGCGCTCTTACCAGCCTTGCTGGCTGCATTTTTAGCAATTGTCACCGTCTTTCTTGTCCTAACGTTACGACAAGCGTTGGTCATTTTACTTATTGTTATATCACCACTAGCGTTTGTCGCGTATTTATTGCCAAATACGGAATCATTATTTAAAAAATGGCTAGGGTTATTTAAAACAATGCTTTTAATGTACCCGATCATTGCGATGATCTTCGGCGCCTCAGCATTAGCATCTGTAATCGTTATGCAGGCAGCAGAAGGGCCATATAAGGTTGCGGTTCAAATTATGGGCGCACTTGTTGCGATCATACCTTTAGCGCTTACACCTATCGTTATGAAGAGCGCAGGCGGAATACTAAATAGGTTTGGTGGCGTAGTCAATAACCCAAACAAAGGGCCATTTGACCGTATGAAAAAAGGTGCCGAAGGTATGCACAAACGCCAAGAAGGACGCCGTGCGATTCGAGATCTTAACGGTAATGCGACCATGGGATTTGGTAAATATAGACGTGCAGCAAAACGCGAGAGAATTGAAGGCGGAATTGAAGGCGAGAAAAAACGAGCAGCAAACCAGTACATTGCTGGCCAAGTTATGAACAACCAAGGCTTCGCCAATAAAGCAGCCGGTGGATTGAATATTGGCGGACCAAGTGCGTCGCCGGATGCTCTAGAACGCGCGCTTTCAGGAGCTAAATTTGTCGTCCAGCAGGCGGAATTAGAAGAAGTAAAAGCTGAGCGCGCAAAAGTCGAGCACATGGACGCTAGCCAGCTTATGGGCGTTATTAATGCCGTGGATGAAAAAGGAGAAGCAAGTAATTCACCAGCCAAAATTGCGGCAGCAATCGAACGTCTAGTGGATGTTGGGTCGACTGAAGATGTAGCGAAAGTTGTAGATAAAGTTGGTACAGAACCTCAAGGTGAGAATATCTCTATTGTGAATAGAATTCTTGCGGAATCTTTAGCAAAAAGTGGACCACAATTTCTTAAAGCATCCGATCACGATAATATCAGACGTGGTATGTTGGGACAGCGAGTAGAGTCAACGGATGAAAATGGACAGATAAAAATTACGGATATCGCTGGCTCAATGGATGCGATGGCTAAGAAAAACATTGAAGATGGTGTTTATTCACAAGAGAAAATGGTTGTCGCACCAAATGATGAGCTTCAATATGCAAATGCAGTAGCAACGCCAGATGGCAAACAGCGACTTACTAACACCGCGAGCGAACTTATGTCCAGTGAAGTTCTACGTGGAAAGATTAAACACAATGCAACCTCGATTGAGGGTATCGCGAAGCAAATGCCCGCTACTGTTAACGCAAACGTAATAATTAATAACACATCCAATAGTACGCCTCCACCGATAAATACAAACCCAACTCTCGGCCGGACGACACCTCCTAATATGAATGGTTATCAGCAGCAGGGCGGACTATTCATCCCTCATGGTACCGGTAGGCAACCAACTACTAATAGTCAATCACAGCCACCAACAAATCCACCACAGCCACCCGCTGGTCCATAAGGGTTAGCGGTAATTAATCACTGTATTATGGCGGGCGACTGCGCTA
>JAQGHC010000007.1 GCA_028289015.1 Candidatus Saccharimonadota bacterium
AATCCCCGGCCTCAATCGAGAGGATGGTTTTACCGGCAAGCACACCCGAGGTGTCGACTGCGACCGGGACTGATGAGGTATTTGTCGAGTTATTACCAAGCTGGCCGTAGGTGTTAATCCCCCAGCAATACGCCTGGCCGTTATAAATACCACAGGAATGGTTGGCACCGCCGGTGATCTGCGAAATTTCTTTCCAGCCCGGCGTGAAGTTCTGCCCGGTGATTGTAACGGACTGACCACCGCCAGCAGGACCTTTGGCTGGAGTGACTGAAGAAATGACAGGTGCAAGGTCGCGGTAGAGGAAGCCTGCACTCAGAACACTTTGCTGTCCGTCGGCGCTGACGACCTTGATGTCTCGTGCGCCTGCTACACCTGCAGGTGTTACTGCGGTAAGTGTCGTAGAGTCGACGACAGTCACTGATGTGGCGGCAACATTGGCGATCAGTACCGTAGAAGCAGTAGTAAAGTTGGTGCCGGTAATAGTAATCGTATCACCGCCAGATATAATGCCGGCGGTTGGAGTGACGCCTGAGGCTTGTGGGCCAGCCTCGAAAGTATAAGCATTTGAGAGCGTGGCTATCTGGTTGTCATAGGATGTGACGCTAACGGTGGCAATACCGGCGCTAGCAGCTGGTGAGACAACAGACAGTGACGTATTTGATACCACCTGCACATTGGTAGCTAGAGCTGTGCCGAACTTAACAATTGGCATACGAATACTTATTTGTTGTACGGCGACGGCAACGCTTGAGTTTGTAAGGCTGCTATTCCCTAGCTGCCCATTGATATTTTGGCCCCAACAATATGCCTGGTTATCTGAAGCCACGGCACACGTATGGTGACCGTCAGTAGCAAACGAGAGGACAGTTTTCCCTGCAAGTATACCCGTGGCTGTTACAGCGACCGGTACAGTCGACTGCCCCGTCGAATTATTTCCGAGCTGGCCATAACCATTATATCCCCAACAATACGCTTGGCTATCTGAGGCTACGGCACAGGTATGCTTCGCTCCGGCTACTATACTGCTGACTGTTTTCCCGTTCAAAACGCCGGTTGTCACCGTCGCCACCGGCACAGACGACGACGTCGTCGAGTTATTACCGAGCTGCCCATTGCCGCCATCTCCCCAGCAATACGACAGGTTATCTGAGGCCACCGCACAGGTATGGGTCGCCCCTGTCGTGATGCTGCTGACTGTTTTCCCATTCAAAACGCCGGTTGTCACCACCGCCACCGGCACAGTCGACTGGGCGGTCGAATTATTACCGAGCTGACCGTAGGCATTATATCCCCAACAATACGCCTGGCTATCTGAAGCGATGGCGCAGGTATGATAGTCGCCAGCGGTAATGGATGTGACGGTCTTCCCGTTCAGAACACCAGTTGTCGTGACTGCAACCGGCACATTCGATTGCGTTGTCGAATTATTGCCCAGCGCGCCATAATAATTATACCCCCAGCAATACATCAGGTTGTCTGAGGTCACGGCACAGGTATGGTAACCGCCAGTAGCGATTGAGAGGACGGTTTTACTAGCGAGCACGCCCGCGGTGTCGACCGCGACTGGTTTATACGAGGTGACTGCCGAATTATTACCGAGCTGACCGTAGGCATTATATCCCCAGCAATACGTCTGGTTGTCTGAAGCCACGGCACACGTATGGCCCACCCCGGCCGCTACGCTGATGATGGTTTTGCCTGACAGGACGCCCGAGGTATCGACGGCGACCGGCGCCGATGACGCGTTGCGGGTATTATTGCCGAGCTGGCCGTAGGTGTTAATCCCCCAGCAGTAGGCCTGGCTGTCATAGATACCGCAGGAATGATTGGCACCACTAGTGATCTGCGAAATCTCTTTCCAGCCCGGCGTGAAGTTCTGCCCAGTGATCGTAACGGACTGACCACCGCCAGCAGGACCTTTGGCTGGAGTGACTGAAGAAATAGTTGGCGTAGGTTCGATGTATGTAAAGGCCTTGGCTAGGATGGCTTGCTGGCCGTCACTATTCGTGACCGTCACATCGCGGGCGCCCGCTACACCTGCAGGCGTCACGGCGGTCAGCGTCGTAGAGTCGACCCACGTAGTGCTTGCCGCGACAGTCGCTCCGATCTTGACGGTCGCCGCGCTATCAAAATTCGCACCGGTAATAGTAACGCTGTCGCCACCAGACTTCAAGCCACTATTCGGCGTGACGCTAGTAACCGTCGGTACGACGGCGGCATGAAGCTGCGCAGGTGGCGTCAGAAGAAAACTGGTCGCGACCACGACAGGTATGCCAAGCATCACCCGAGTGGAGTAAAGAGCGGATCGTAGCCGTGCAGTTAGTAGATTCTTCACCCGTACCTTATCTATTTATTAGTTTCTATTGCGATGTTGTGGTGTTGGTGTTTGTATGGGGTGTTTATTTTTTTAGGCGATCGAGATTGGCCTGAGCAGCAGTATTAGTCGAGTCGCGCGCGAGAATGGTTTCATAAGTCTTTTTCGCCTGTGTTTTATCACCGGCCTGCTCGTACGCTATAGCGAGAAGTATTTCAATCTGTGCGTTACCAGGAAGTTGTGTTAGCGCTTTTTTATAGGTGGCAATAGCATCCGCAGGCTTGTTCTTTGTATAGAGCTGGATGTTGGCTAGGTTTGCATAGGTATTGACCGACTTGGGGTTGAGATCGAGGGATTTCTGATAGGCGGTGATAGCTTTATCTGTCTGTCCAAGGTCACGATAGACATTGCCGAGGTTATTATAGGTCAATGCGTCGTTGTCCTTTAGCTCAATGGCAGCCTCGTACTGCTTCTTCGCACCATTTAAATCCTGAGTGACGTAGAGTGCGATAGCATAATTAGTGTGTGCGATGGGATCTTTTGGGCTACTTTCAACTTTTTTCTTCAGGTCGGGTAGCTGTTTCTGATAGGTTGCAATGACGGGGTTTGTCGGCTGAGAGACCGTTCGATCACGCCCTGCGAAGTAAACGAGCGCGACGGCGAGAAGGAGTAGGCCGACACCAATAGCAATTGCCCACAGCCTATGTTGCTTAATGAGCGTTGCGGTTTTTCGTATAATTCGTTTCACGATATTGGTTGGCCGCACGGAACGAAGCCTGCCCCTGTCGGGCGGCCAAATTTGATTATTACTGTTCATCTTCCTCCTTATAACTATACTTAGGTTATCAGATAACCGGTAGCGATATCAAGGGGAGCCACCTCTTATATTGTTGTAGTTTAATGTCGGTTAACGCTAAAAATCTCCGAAAATGAGGTTGCACATTGTCCGTCGCCATGCATGTACATATGCGTTTTGGGCAATGTATAGTCTCTTGATACTGAGAAACTGAGAATATAAGACAGAAGCCCTGTCATTGACAAGGCTTCTCTAATTATTTGGTCTATTGGTAGCCCCTCGTGGATTAGTTTCGAGACGGCTATCGGCGTCAACTGTAAATCATCGCGTGGGGGCAAAGCTGTAATTACCGATAATACCGCTATCCCCAGACAAACCGTCATTTTAGACCGTAAAGTTTACAAGAACGTATCCCGACTAGACGTCGTCTTTTTGGAATGTCCAAGTGGTAGAGGTCGTGCCCCATCCGGCTGTTGCCCCTGTACACGGTCGCCATGTGCCAGTAACTGCGTCACTTGGGATGTTGGCTGCTCCGTCAGTGCCGACGATCTGAAGAATGTAATAATTAGTAGTTCGTAGGCCTGTACAGCCATAGCTAGACGCGGCGACATAGAGATAGCTATAGTGATGGACACAGCCGTTACCTGGTGAAACAGGTGCTTTACTAAGTATCTTATTCGTCACTAGACTGCTTAGCCATGTGCCATCGGTCGCATCACTGTAGCTGTAGCCGTTCGTATGTGAGGCGCATATTGCTGCGGCTGTTGGGCTGGACGGAGGATAGGCTCCATTTTGAGCCTTGTATAATTCGAGCGCTTTTTGAATCGATTGAAGATCTGTCACGCGCTGACTATCTCTGGCGCGTGCCTGAACCCCTGTATACGCTACGATCGTAATCGCAGCCAAAATACCGATGACGACAATGACGATTAGCAGCTCGACGATAGTAAAGCCTTGTTGTTTATTTTTAGCCCACATTTAAGTCTAAGTATAAGGTATGTGTGCCTAATAACAAACACCTTATCCTTCCGAGGAAGCTTAATATGTTTCGTTTCATTAATATCAAGCAGGGCTCATGCTCGATCAAGTGGATATTGGCTGTCAGGGCATAGTTCTGTGTAGTCAAGAGCGCGACAGCTCCTTTTGCCTGGTCGAAGATTGGTGTACTCAATTCCGCGTAAGTTAAGATTTTCTTCAATATTTTCATAACTATCACCTTGCCGTTGCCGTCACCGTCACGTATTATCGTTAAACGCCGTTGAACTCAGTTAGAAAATGGCCGTTCTGATAATCGGCGTTTTTTCGATAGCCTCTTGTAGATGAATTTCGAAACTGTTTAGTTGCCTGATATTGTGCGTTCGCTTGATTCGCCTTCGAGCTTATACCAAAGTGTATAAGTCATACACGTATCAGTAGTATCCCAACATGCGTAGCCGGTAGTATCAAGAGCGCGATACCCATAATAATCCGTGCTCGTATCTCCAGCCCATTTTGTTTCATTGAATGAATTCAGTGTACCAGCCGGTGCGGTGGGCGACACGATTGCGTTACGAGGTAATTTCAATGCCGTAACGGGATAGTCAACGATATCCATCCCTACTACTGTTCCCTGCTTTGGGTAACTTCCGTTATCTATTTGGTAGAGTGCGAGAGCTTTTACGATCGCATTGATATCAGCTTGGCGGTCTGCGTTTCGTGCGCGAGCCTGGACGCCAGTATAGGCGACAATCGTAATGGCAGCCAGAATACCGATAACAACGATAACGATAAGTAATTCAACAATCGTAAACCCGACACTTCGTTGTTTTATTAACATAAGCAGATTATAGCCGATTGTACATCGGTTGTCTATCCTTTTTAAATATGTATCCGCGCATGAAACTAAAAACTTCAGAGAATTTTTTAGTCGTTGCGTTCATGACTCTTCAGCCTCAGGTGGATAAACTTCGGAACTTTTAATCTGGACTATACCTAAGGTAGGTAAACAGCGCCACCTTCGCTGACCGTGATAGCTTGTGTGGTCAGACTTTAAGTTGATTCAGGAAAGACTGTGGCATGATCTACTCACCATGCTGATACTGGTGTTTTGATTGACGCTATGATTTAATAGTTTCATGAAAAAGCAATTGAAAAGTGGTGAACCTAAACAAAGCAACATGATACTTGCAGCAGTAGGAATTATAGTTTTGTCAGTGATAATCACGCCTGTTATAGCAAGCATGCCGCATCCGCACGATAGCGTCGGATTCTTATTCAGTATATCGGGCTACGGCCTTGTCGCTGGTATGATTTATTTTGCATGGGTATTATTCGCATTAAAGATAAAGATTGATTAGCGAAACTAGCAACTCGCATTACGAGTCTATGGTTATCTCACACCGGTAAGTTTTTTAGTATAAAATGATGCTCTCTTCGTCGTCTGCAAGTGTAAGGCGGATATAACAGAGTTGCCGGTCACCTTCTGCACTTTTCATCAACGGTAATTCAGATTCATACTTTGAAGCTCAACACGTCCTAAAGGCACTGCTCTACGGATATATCCGAGTAAACATTTTGATTTGACACCTCAGAGTGATAACCAAGACGCACATTAGGGGTTGCCGGTAATGGGCCGGATCCTGCGGGGTAGCAGAAATAAAAATACGACAGCCCGGCAGTGCCGAGCGGATCGGTCGTACCTGTATTAACAGGGTCAACCGGTATTTTTCCATATGTTGTGCCGAGGAATGTGAGCCAGTTCGGGCCTGAACTCAAATTCCAACCACCCGGGCCATTTCCACCGTAGCTTGAGGTTTTCATTACTCCGCCATTGTCAGCCTGATACAGTAGCAATGCTTTTTTTATGCCTGCAATATCCCGGGCTCTAACCGTATCTCTTGCGCGCTGCTGTGTGCCGTTATATGCCACGATCGTAATCGCTGCCAAAATACCGATGACCACAATCACGATCAGCAACTCGACAATAGTAAATCCATTTTGATGTTTATTGTCCATTCTCATACTAAGCTTAAGTATAATACATAAAAGCATGATATGAAATGTAATTACTCTCGAATATGTCGTTAATCGTTACATTCATGGCCGACGGTCCTTAGCGGGTGAACTTTAAAATATCTAAGACAAATTAATGTCCGATTACAACTTTAAGCCCCACGACTGCTAGTCCGATTGCCAGTTCCGAAATGACTAAAATAAAAATCGGTAACTTCGACATATGCAGTGACCTTGCCGACAATATGGACCATGTCATCATCAAAATCAACACACTAGCAATAGAAATATTTACAGCGACACTTAACGGTAAGATGCCTACTGTTGCCAGTGCGATCGTTAGCATAGGAAAAGGAAGAGAAGCTAACATGGGCGCGTGTTTCCTGAGTTGATGTTCGCTATCTGCGTGAGGGTTTAAGGTGTCGTGGTAAATAATTCGGCGCGACATGATAGCCGCAACGATGCTCGCTGCCCATAGGGACAGTATCGTCCCGAGGATCAAATACCCTGCTTTGAGTGGACTGTAATGCGTAGTGTCTATACTGATCAAAACTGCAAGCAGCGCTAATGTTGCGTATATTCTTTCCTTTAACAGCTCAGCTGTGTACTCTTTTTGCTTTTCGCCGTTTGGTTCATTACTGATGTTCATACTATATATTTTACCATTTTACCAAAAACCTCGAAGAAGGTCTTTAGCTATTGCGCCTATGCTCGACAGCTCGTAGTGGATGTACTTCGAACCAGACGCTATCACCTGCTTTGGCGTAGCTTTGCCTCCAGGCCGGTGATACTTGGGATCACAATCCGGTGATGAATCAACGCGATCAGATTTTCTCTCTTTAGCTTTCGAATCTCTCGATTGACCGTCTCTCTTGAAAGGCCAGTTCGAGCTGCTAATTCTTTTTCATGAATATCAAGTAAGTACTCATCATTGGTATTGTCGGTGTGAAAGCGTCGATACTGTGCAACAAGCTCATATATCAGCTTCCGTTTCGCGCTTCCATCCATCAGCGCCGCCTGTTTTTCGAGAAAGTAACTAATATATTCATGCGCCTGCTTCAATAGACCAAGTGCCACGGCTGGCTGTGATTCGATCAACTTTTTCATTTCATGCATTGGCGCTCGCCGAACGACCGTTTCGGTGTCCGCCTCGTAAATATAATCACTCATGTTCTGATTCAAGAGGTTGGAGATAGGAAAGACATCTGGAGGCTTATGAATATACAAGACCACATCATCCCCACGATAAGATACTGTGTAAATCTTCACTCTCCCCTCCTCGAGGTAATAGATATAGTCAGCCTTTTCGCCCTCAAGCAAAAAGATCTGCCCTTTAGCATAGCGACTAAGGCGGTATGTCTTGAAGAAATTACTTATCGCGTCTGGGATCGATATTACCATCAAGTATCCTCTCTCATACTCAATTATACGCGCCCCATAAGGACTCGCCCACACATAATGTCGACAACACGACCATAGGGTAGCACGCTATAAGAACCTTACGTATACGCAAGGTTCTTATGTGAACTAGTCTGCAATCTACTGAGAAGTCAGACTATCTCTGCACGATGACGATGACAACGCCATCATCGCGGATAACAATGACATGATTGTCATTGAAGTGGTACCGACGTTCTAATCGACCATCACGATCCCGCCACTGATCGTCTGAAACAACCCACCTATTAGGGAAGTGGCGCTGGGCAATGTCCCTCGCTTCCCAGTCAGAGATGCGACGACGTCCATCGTTATTGTTGCCCCAACGATCGTTATCATTATCCCAACGATTGTTATGGCTCCATGAGTTGTTGTTATTCCAATTACGTCCATCTTGCGCGCCTGCGCTTAGTGGTACACTAGAAACACCCATAACAGCTGCCAGGAATGCAACCGTAATTATCGGTTTAGTAATGACTTTTTTCATGGTTCTACCTCCTTATGTGATTTATTCCATCACTTAGTATGGGTGTAAATGACAATATGTTCAGTTGCATATGTCACTCGCTACGTATGACTATTGTCACAAGTTTAATGCATACGCTCCGAAGCCAAGCATAGAAACACTTAACCGAACTGGCGAAAACGAGGGATATAACAGAGACCAAGAAAAAAGCAACGCAGAAATTGCGTTTATTGCTATCTGGCAACCTCTAGTAGGCAAGTTTTGACGTGCAATCACCGACCTATTGAGTGAGGATCAGGTATGTAAAGAATAGTAGACAGCAGATTAAGCTAGTTCCTAGTATACAAACAAAGATGGCGATCCCAATATTCATCTTATCGATTCGCTTTCTATCGGCAAAATCAACACTACTCGGATTTGGGACGAATAAAGTTGGTATATATAAAAATATGTACGCGAGGCGTTTAATCAAGTGAATCATTAGATTAATCATACCAAACAAATTAAGAAAGCCATCCCGACTTAAATCGAGCTTATCGGATAATTTAATATGCGGACATACCATTGTTCTTCTTGGGGAGTCTATCGCTATCAGAATATTCTCCGATTGCGTTTGGTACGTACTTGCATTAAATTGCACGTTAAATCTAAATTTTCTATTTCTAGGATTTTTCATTCTCGGGATCTCCTGGCATGCATCCCCAAAAAGTCCACGCCCGTCTGATAAAACCAGATTACACACTAAACTTACCCCCTATCGTGTCGCATAAGTTTAAACATTTCGATAATTCTTCAAGTCTCTCGCCTACTCCGACACACTCAGTATCCATGCCATCATATAACTTCGAGAATTTGCGCTATCGATAAATTCCTCGGGTAGGTTACGAGCCTGCTCTAGCCTTCCCTTCGTGTCTGCAAGTGCACTGTACATTAATATATAATCACCAAACTGAACATTATAATCGATGCTAACCGCCTCTTTGATATGCGCATTTATCACGTCATTTCCGTAAGAAAGCTCGGATATCATTGTTGGGCTCATGGGGATAAGTAAAATTCCTAATTGAGCATTTGGTTCAGCACTGAAGAATGTCGAGTAGTCTCTTTTGCCACCCCAATTGAGTGGAACAATCGTGTGTAGATACTGATTATCATTTGCCGGCAAGCTCGTACTGATGTTCATCCAGTAAGTATTTGCTGAGTTTGCTTCGAGGCTCAGCATCCAGTCTGCTTCATTTTTAAGAGCCTTATTTTTCGTTTGTGTCGCCCATATACTTACTCCAATCCAGGCATTTAAAGCCTCGGATACCGACTCTTGATTATTGCCGTCATTAAAAGGTGCGCTTCCCGAAGCCCACGAGTGCCCAAAATATGGATCGAATACACGGCGTATGGGAAATTGCGTATTCAGATTATAGTTGGCGATATCTGCAACGAGCAAGTTCACCATAGGCTCGTAGTCCTTTAAAAACTCCGCATCATATTGCGCCAAAATACTGGCAGCGTATATGAAATACCCATAATGAAAATGGTGGTCGTTTATTTGCTCTGACCCGAATGACGTTTGTACGCCAACTATGCTATGCATCTTTGAATCGTAGTAGAAAAACTTTTCAGAGCTACCGTGACTGGGCGAAAGCCATCTGATTATTTCTTGGCGAAGTTTCATTTGAATGGTGCTTGCAATGTCCATCTGATTGAGCTGTTTTGCGAGCTCGAGAAGCTGAGCGCTGCGGTATAGCTCTTTCCCACTGAAGTATGTATCTGTCGCAGTAAATTTAGTTGCATTGATTTCACGCCGTAGGCTAGTAATTAGGAGTTTCTTCTCTTCATCACTTATCTTCGATAGATTTAATCTATCTTTTATGTCGATTCTAGGCGTAGTGTAGGCGAACCGTTGGCCGTCTATCATTCGTTGCTTACCGTAGATAGTAGAATACTCCCATGAAGCCTTTGCGGTAGAGACCTGATGCGACAAAAGGCCGAAAACGGTAGGCTGATTATTTGCAGTCTTGATTGCTATTTCTGTTTTATATTGATCTCCATGTTTTTCATAATTAACATTTGCTCCTAGAATGCGAGTGCCTGCATGTGCCATAAGTACATCCTGTGACTGCTGTGTGGGTAATGAGTACATAGTTACTAAGCCGCCAGCTGTCATCTTTGCCGCAACTTCTCGATCAGACTTTGAGAAAGACACGCCATTGTAGCCCGCAGCAAAAAACCGTTGCGTTGGCGTGGTAAAGGTGACGTTCGACCGAATTAATGTCGCCTTGTTGCTATGTGTCGTTAGAGAAATGCGTGCTTCCTGTAGGGACGTAAATTGCACGTAAGGAGATCCCGCCATTAATGTAAGGGTGCCGATTGATTGCGATTCTGACTTGAACGTTAGATCGACGCTAAGTTCATCATAACGAGTCACGATGTAATGAGTGGCGGATTCTACATGTACAGACAAG
>JAQGHC010000019.1 GCA_028289015.1 Candidatus Saccharimonadota bacterium
TCAATTGGATTATAGCGCTTCATATATCTGTAAGTATAGCAAACTTTATGCCCCTGTTACAGCGTGGTGAATTTATCACTACGGACTAGGAGTACTTGCAGGTGCCGAGGACACGGGTTGCAACAATGCTTGAACGTCCTTTTGAAGTTGATCGAGGGTTGTCGCATCCTTGGGCGTCGCTACAATTACCGGACGATTAAACTTTGGTTCGATAGTAACATTCGATACGACGGATTTGTCGTCAGCTTTTAACGAAATCTTCGTAATCTGATGCGTCCAACGATCCACCCATACATCAGCGTGCATCATCCCACTATCATTGCTACGACTTTGTGCGGATAGGTCACGCTCATTCAGACTAAAAGTACCGTCGCACTTGACAAGTGATTTGTATAGTGACGTATTTTTATACTCTTTTAAAAATGATTTGACAACTGTTTGATCAGCTCCAAGCGTATAGCCCAAGCTTCCATCACTTGCACCTAGGCTCTTATCAATAGTGATAAATGGGTGTTTTTTGTAGGTCGAAATCAATTCCGCCCTCACTGCACTATCACCTCGGACCGTCTTGATAGTGTCGGCTGTACATTTTTGCGTCTTGGCTAGATTAGGATTAAAGTTCTTCTGATCATCCGAACTTACCTTTACCCATTTATTGTTTATCTTGGCATAAATTTGATCGAATTGTTTCTGTGAACTAGCGGGAATGCTATTTCGGTAGTTGCCTATCAACTCATCGATATTCTTTACTTTTATGTAAAGATTATTCTTTTCGTCGATTAAACCATTGCCCCCTAAAGTATACTTTTTATCCTGGGTAAGAAATGTAAATTTGGCATTCATTACGCCGCCTTGATCATTTGCGCCGCCATCAAACGCGATATCGACCTTGGTAGGTAAGGCTAAGGTTGACGTTCCGCTGTAGGCTAGTGACCTAGCCGACACGGCATTCGCTAGGGCGTCTGTTACGACCTTATTTGGATTTTGATACCAATAGACATAGGCTAATCCTAAGGCTAGTATCAAGAGTGCCGTAGCGATCAAAATGATTAGCAAGCTTTTATTCTTTTTTGATATAAGAGTCGGCGGGTTGGATGTCGTTTCGACAATCGATGATCGAGAGGTATCTCCAGGATTTGCATTGAAAGGGTACGGCACCTGTCGATCAGGCCGCCCGCCGACAAAAGGCCGTCGCGATCTATTAGCTTGCCGAGGGTTTAATGGTGTCTTTTCATCATCCATAAGTGCGCTACTCCCTTCCAAAAAACTTGCGTTTATTCTTTACACCTAGAGTATCACACAGCTTATCGTTATGAGAATTTAGAAAAGAACACAGACTTCGTCTGCAACCACTTAGGTGACTGGCGAACCAATTCGTTCGTTTGATCCAGATGGCACAGTATCTTGACTACTTCCTCTGTGTAGATGCCACCCTGTGAGCCTTTAACTAAAATTGCGGCACCCTCTTCGATCACACTACGTACGAACGCGCCTGCGTCGATAGCATTTTTAAAACTACGCACTTGGCAGCCACGCTGGCGTGCGGTTGGTGCTAGATATTTCTCTGTTTCTTCGCCGACCGTTACGACCCATGACAACAAGTTTGGATCACATAGATTACCAAGTTTCTCATGCTCAAACTGTGATAAATCCCCAAGTTCATTCATATCTCCCAAGACGGCAATCCGCTGCGATGTCTGCAGATTATACAATGCTTGAAGTGCAGAGCTGGCTGCAATGGGACTGGAATTATACGAATCATCAATAATGATCGTATTCATTTGCCCCTTTAACACGTTCATGCGCCCAGAGACCGGCCTAATAAGTTTTAGGCCTGCCGTAATTTCACTAGCGGTCATCCCCATCTTTACTGCAACCGCAACGGCGCCCATCACAGGACGTAAACTATGCTCACCGACTACCTTGATGGTTGCCAAAATAGGTTCGTACTCTGCTGTCATAACCAATCCTTCATAACCGTTTTCGGTCGTAAAGTTTTGCGTTTCAAATCTATATTCTGCAACGCCTGTCGTTCCGTAAGTGTTTAAATTAGAATTTGTCAGAAACTCAGCATAACGACCTTCGATATCATCGCGATTAATAATTGCAAGTTCTGAAAAATTCGCCGCCATTAGCTCCTCTTTGGCAACTGCGTTCATATCTTTAAAGAATTCCATATGTTCTGGAGTTACTGCTGTCACAACACCCATGTATGGACGCAGATATTTACCGAAATGAGCGATATCACCAGGTCGATCCGCACCGATCTCTTGGATAATGACATCCGTACCAGTTGGCATCTTTACACGCTCACGGACAGCACGAAAAACGGAAATCCAAGCTTTGATACTTTTTACGTTATCAGGATATTCGACGCCAAGGATCGCCAGCGGTGCACTCAAATGCGTGTTATGATTCCCCTCTTCAAGCGCGACGCGAAACCGCCGCGATAGCAACGTTGCGATAGCACGTTTTGTACTGGTTTTACCGACACTACCCGCTACAACGATCAATTTTACTTCCGGATGCTTTTTGAAGTATTTAATGACGTATCTCTCAAGGAAAAATTGGATGATAAGTTTAAACATGTATACCCCCTATCATAAACTATTACCGTCATGAATAAAACCGACCCGACGAACCATTGCTACCTTTTTTTACAACTACAAGCCAGATCGGTAACTGCCAAGTAATGTCACTTGGCAGTTTTGCGCAGCTAGCTCTTCGATTGCAAGACGAAAAGCGCTGTCGTTACTACTGGCAGCGACATCAAGATAAAATATGTATCTCCAAGCGTTGCCTACAACCGGCCGTGACTGTAATTTTGTCAAATTAATGTCGCGTTTTGCAAAACAGCCAAGCGCACGATACAGTGCTCCAGATGAATTGTCCGTCTGCAACATCAATGAAGTCTTATTTGAATGTATTTTGCCCCCTGCAAGTTTTGATAAAACGACAAAACGCGTATAGTTTTGAGCGTCAGTTTCGATAGAATGCGCCAACACTTCCATTCCGTATAGGTCAGCCGCCTCTTGACTGGCGATCGCTGCGACTTTTTTATTCTGCAAGGACGCTATCATTTCGACACTTGCAGCAGTATCATGATATTCCATACGAATTGCCGTAGGCAGTATATTATCTAGATATCGCTCGCACTGTGCTAACGCCACAGGATGTGAATGGACTTCAATAACCGACTCTAGTCGTGCACCTGGTAGACCAATAAGGCATTGTTCGATACGTAAATACACCTCGCCGATAATATAAAGGTCATTTCTAAGCAGTAAGTCATAGACCTCGTTAATGGATCCGTATAGTGAATTTTCGATTGCACACAACGCATAATTTGCAGTACCATCAGCAAGTGAAGTAAACGTATCGGAAAAAGTATCACAAAAAATTCTCGCGCTATTGTCTCCAAAATATCGAGAAGCGGCTATATCATGAAAAGATGCTTTGGTGCCTTGAATAGCAATAGTATCTGACATATTACTACAAGTTTAACACGGGCCAGCAGGCCACCTACAGCTTACCCTGATTAAATACTTTATATCGTATTGATTGTCGGACCTATCCGACCCCTAAACCAAAAATCTTTAGGCTTTTGGCGGATCAATGTCAATTTGCCGTATCTCTTTGCGGTCAACTAATCCGTCCGAAGCGATATGATACAGCAGGACTTGACCAAATGACATCTCGACATCGGCTATTTTATCTTCGTGAATTTCTTCCAAATGCTTAATCAGTGCACGAATAGAATTACCGTGCGCCACCATCAAAACATTCTTCCCAGCCTTTAGCTGAGGTAAAATTTCTTCGTCAAAGAACGGCACGACACGTGCATATACATCCTTTAGCGTCTCGCCACCAGGAACGGGGTAATCCCACCCACGACGAATACCCTTGAATGCCTCTTCACCAATTTCCTCCTGCACTTCCCACTTATTCTTGCCTGTCAAATCCCCATAATCGCGTTCATTCACCGCGCCATGGACATTATGCGGCACGTCGGGGTGGACGCTTCCTTTTAAAATTCCAGCCAGTGTCTGATGCGTACGTCGCTGCTCGGACGTATAAACCACATCAAAACGAAGATCTTTTAAAACTTCGCCGATCTGTTCAGCCTGATGCTGGCCTGCTTCAGTCAAGTCGACGTCCTTCAGGCCAGTCCATTTACCTAATAAATTCCATTCCGATTCAGTGTGTCGGCTGATAACGAGTAAGCCTGTGTTTTGTAGCATATCCATATTCATTAGTATGCGCCAAACTTAGCTAGGGTTCAATCAAAGTGGTAAAATAAGGACATGAATACCCACACTATCAGCAATATCATAGGACGACAAATCATTGACTCCCGCGGCAACCCAACCGTTGAAGCGGACGTATATCTAGCGGATGGCACGTTTGGCCGGGCTGCCGTTCCAAGTGGCGCTAGCACCGGTGCAGGTGAAGCGCTTGAGCTTCGCGACGGCGGCAATAGTTATGGTGGCAAGGGTGTCAGCAAAGCTGTGTCAAACATTAATACGACCATCCGCGAACGGCTAGCTGGCTTTGATGCCGCTGACCAAGCCGGCCTTGATAGTGCATTAATCCAACTTGATGGAACTGATAATAAAGCTGGCTTAGGCGCAAACGCCGTCTTAGCAGTCAGTCTTGCTGCGGCAAAGGCGGTTGCGAATGCACGACATATCGCATTACATACCTACATTGCAGAGATGACCGGAACAACTTCACAAAACCTTCCCTTGCCAATGATGAACGTTATGAACGGCGGCCAGCACGCAGCCGGCAGTACCGACGTGCAAGAATATATGATCATCCCTGTAGGAGCTGATACGTTTGAAGATGCTATCCGTATTGGTACTGAAGTGTTTCATGCGCTTGCCACGGTATTAAAAGAGGCTGGATATAGTACGACCGTCGGTGACGAAGGTGGCTACGCTCCTGCGGTCAAAAATGGCAACCGCGAGCCACTCGAACTGATCGCAAAAGCCGTCGAAAAAGCCGGTTATACACTCGGTCAAGATATTGCCCTAGCGCTGGACGTTGCGTCGAGCGAACTATTCGAAGACGGAGTCTACAATCTGGCTACGGAGGGCCGCAAAGTCAGTGCCGCTGAATTAATCGAATGGTATGAATCTATCCGCTCTGAATTCCCTATCGTTTCTATTGAAGACGGTCTGGATGAAAACGACTGGGCTAACTGGGCCAACCTGACCGCAAAGCTAGGTCAAGAGGTGCAATTGGTTGGCGACGACCTTCTCGTTACTAACACAAAATTACTTCAGCGCGCCATTGATGAATCAGCAGCGAACGCAATCCTCATCAAGCCTAATCAAATCGGCACATTAACCGAAACGATCGATGCTGTACAGACTGCCCAAAAAGCCGGCTGGAACACCGTCATGTCACACCGTTCAGGTGAGACCGAGGATGTCACAATTGCACATCTCGCCGTTGGCTTAGGCTGCGGCCAGATCAAGACCGGATCATTATCGCGCACAGATCGTATCGCGAAGTATAACGAGTTGCTACGTATCGCAGAAGCAAGTCCTGAATTGACGCTCGCAACGCCGTTTAAATGAATATGGCTTAGTGTATAACAAACACCCCCTCTTTTACCGTCACAGTAGAGGGGGGGTATGTTCTTAGAGTAATGCGGAATGGCACTTTGCTACAAAAGAAGACGGCCGGGTTTTCAGTCACCACTATTGCTCGCCGATACTTGGCAGGCTAACGATACAATAGGTGCTTACTGCATCGCTTTTATTATTGCGAAATCCACTTGTCCATACACTCGATGTCGGCGTAGACTCGCGAACATTCGACATCCCACAGTCTTGATCTGAGCCCTCCAAGTAATACTCTATAAATAATGGCCTATACGCGCCCTAGCCTGCATGCCGCTATACGCAACGATACTAATAGCAGCCAAGATGCCTATGACGACAATTACGATCAACAACTCAACGATCGTGAACCCACTGCTGTTATCCATGCTCTTGCATGTTCGTTGTGCTGACACGTTCGACATACGATCCGGGGTAAACTTTCGATGTATGCTTTAATGGTGGCTGATGGGATATCATGGTTGCAGCTCCAGGTTATTAATTAACGAGAAATCTTCAATTCAACAATAAACGTTCCGAACTACCAACAGTTACGGCTTGCAGGCGATATTCGCAAGTCCAAGCTCTGCGCCAATCACCTTGTTGTTGCACTTGATGATATTACTCGTTCCGCCCTTGCTAGTTTGTAACCTGATTCCATACCCCTTGACTGAAAGATTCATTTCATTGGCACTAAAAGTATTACGCACCCCCCATCCCTCGACTATGACATGCGTCTGCATCCCGTCGACTGGCGCGTTCACTCCTTTATTACCCTCAATCAAGTATTCATTACCTTTCAGATCAATCCATGAATCAGCGTATGCACCGGTCATTCCAGCACCATCCAGGATATTACCGCGTATAATTCCTCCTGTCGTACCCTCTTTGATATCAATGCTTTCGGCAGCCGTTTTTTCTATTCTGTTTCCAATAACACTATTGCGATCACTCGTATCGATTTTGCCGCTGCTATATGTCTTCCAATTGCTTCGTGCTGTGCCAAGATAGACACCTTCGCCATAATCAGCTTTCAACTTACCTGTGTCATGAATGTAACTATTTTGGATTGTATTGTCAGTCGAGAACGCCCTGAAATGCACCGCTTCATGACCAGTCTCAGACACCTCGACATTATTGATCATAGTATTGTTAACGCCGTCCGACATAATGCCTTTTTGGCCATTTTTAACAGAGATTCCATCCACCTTCCAATAGTCAGCATCTTTAAGATGCAGGACATAACCCTTCTTAATACTACCGCCGTCTAATATCGCCGCACGCGTACCCATCAGTATGATTGGCTTGGCTGGCGTAGCGGGAGTACTCGCCACAAAATTACCTTGATACACCCCATCGGCTAATCGTATCGTCTGTCCTGGCTTTACATTCGCCAAAGCACTCACAAGACCGGCACTGGTACTTACTCTAATAACATACCCAGTCGAGGTAACCGCAGGCGTCGGTGATGGTACAGGGGTCGTTGCTTCCGGAGCAGGTGCTGGCGCAGGAGTTGCTGGAGCAGGAACGGCTGGAGCTTCGGTATTTACAGGTGGTTTTTGCTCTGCCACTTTCTTATCCTGAGTCATCGTAATACGTATATAATCAGCAGTTCCTCCATTAGAACTGAAACCCACCTGCCTATTGTCTATATCGCCGACGCTTATCGCGCCGACTTGCTTGCCTTCTTGGCTAATCTTTACTGAACTTCTCGTCCGTTCGATTGCGATATCGTAATGACGATTTGCTTTGATAGTATCCGCGAATGTAGCGATCCTCTTTTGCCCGTTCGCATCAACCTGGAAGATCCCATTAGTCATATCTGTCTTATTTTCAGAAAAATTAACGAAGTAATATTCTTCAGCCGACTTGTAGCCAAAAACAAGTCCAAAATTAGCACCATCAGCATAGGAATTGCCCTTTGCACGGACACTAAACTTCCAATCACCAGAAAAAGCGATTTTTTGGAGTGATATATTAGCGTTGCCTACTGCATTATTGGCAGCAATGACAGGGTTGACTAAACTGTATTTATAGTCAGAAACAGCCCAAGCTCCGCCCTTCGCAATAGTAAAGTCACGGAGACTCTCTTTGTTAGCAAGATTCACTTTCGTCTCTGCAATAGTAGACTGGTGATAGGTGTCGGCAACAAAGAGCGCGCCCGCAACCAAAACAAGCCCTCCTAAAAAGCTTAATGTTATAACTTTCGGTAATCTCATTGGTTTTTTCATTGTTTTTTATCTCATTTTTTATTTGTTACGAGTATTTGCTCAAATTTTACAACACCGTGAAATATTACACAACAGCGCTTTTGTAAAGCATAAGCCGACCACTCAGTCAGCTTAAGAGACTCGACCTCTTTCTTGGCGAGGAAGTGCCCTATAACCGCCATAGTTAGAAGGCCATACCAAATCTGATACGCCACAAAGCATACTTAACACACAACTATCCTCAACGCTTCGATCCTAACACAATTCAGCGCAATAACTGCATGGTCGGTATTCGAGTGGACTTTTACCGTTCTTATTTTGACGCATTTGCCTTCACTCTACTTGCAGGATTATTAGCCGCCATACGCGCTATCGTTAAAGCGCGTTGTTCTTTGTATCTTTATCAGTGCGATATTTATGGAATATTTTTTAAGTAAGAAAATCGCCATTGGGGAGTGGGATCTACACTATAACACCGACCGCAACGTTCTTATTCAAACGAACCAGTTTTAACATCCCCGGATCGTTTATATGAAGCAATAATGACTCCACTCGGTGAAGTCTTGGACCCTATCAATTCGAAAGCCGCAGGTATAGGGAACCGCCGCCGTTTCACCCTACCCCATAGGACTAGCGAAAGCAGCGCTATGGCTACACTGACTGATACGAGCTTCGCCGATCAGAGGTTAAATCCTTTTGTGTTAGAAAGTTCATAGAATGAGCACTTGACCACTCACATAATAGAAAGCGAGTAATACGCTAAGCAAAGGAGTGGTCTATGAAAGCAGTTGTATACAACGGGCCTCGCGATGTCAGCGTGATTGACGTCCCGGATCCTAAAATCGAAAAACAAACAGATGTCATAGTGAAAATTACCAGCACTAATATCTGCGGCTCGGATTTGCATATGTATGAAGGTCGGACAGATTTCGAAGAGGGCCGTGTCTTCGGGCACGAAAATCTTGGTGAAATTATCGAGGTCGGCACAGCCGTTGACAAAATAAAAATCGGCGACATGGTGGTTATCCCGTTCAATGTCGCCTGTGGTTACTGCAAAAATTGCGAACGTGGACTCACCAACTACTGCCTTACCATGCAGCCTGAAAAAGAATTGGCTGGAGCTGCCTACGGCTTTGCCGGTATGGGATCCTATCAGGGTGGTCAAGCTGAGTTTTTACGGGTCCCATACGGCGATTTCAACTGTTTACGACTCGGCGAAGACGCACGTGACAGCAAAAAACAAAATGATTATGCCATGCTCTCCGATATCTTTCCTACCGGCTATCACGCAACGGAACTAGCGGGCGTCAAACCTGGCGATCAGACTGTTGTCTATGGTGCCGGACCCGTAGGGCTCATGGCAGCTCTATCTGCAACTATCAGGGGAGCCAGCCGAGTCTGGGTGGTAGATCGACACCCAGACCGACTTAAATTAGCTGAATCAATTGGAGCCACCCCTGTTGATGATTCGAAAGTCGATCCAGTGGAATTCATCAAAGATCAAACGATGGGACTTGGTGCCGATAATGGCTGCGAATGCGTCGGATACCAAGCCCATGAACCAGATGGCACCGAAGACATGAATTTGACCCTGAACCGGCTCGTGCAATCGGTCCGTTTTACCGGCAAAATTGGCGTTGTCGGGGTATTCGTTCCGCAAGACCCAGGCGGCAGAGACGAACTCGCTAAGAATGGAAAAGCAGTTTTTGACTACGGCACGTATTGGCTTAAGGGGCAAACAATGGGATCTGGACAGTGTCCTGTTAAAAAATATAACCGCATGTTGCGCGACCTCATTGTCAGCGGCAAAGCCCAGCCTTCGTTTATCGTTTCTCATGAATTGCCCCTCGAGCAAGCCCCAGAAGCATATCAACACTTCGACAGCCGCGATGATGGATGGACTAAGGTTATTCTCAAGCCAGGAATGAAATAATTATCACAATATGATCGCTGCGTGATACGAAAGGAGGATCATCGTGAGAACTAGGAAAAAGAAGCTGGCTCTCGAGCTCGTAGTAGCAACCGTCGCCGCTGGAGTAGTTGCTCTAGCGATACGACAAGCAAAGCAGACGCGGAAACGCATGTCTCATTCAATCAGACGATGGCATCCCATTACTATCAACCGCGACATCACGGACGTTACGCTGGACAGCGAGGAATTGCAGCCCCTACTTAAACTCGGCGACGCCATTGAGATCCAGATTACACCTGCCCCGCGCAGTAACGGCACTGAAATAGCAGGCAGAATTGTCCGCGATGGACGCACCGACAAGGAAGCTCGTCACCTGCTGCCGAAACTGCGCGTCGCCCTACGCAATACGCAGTGGTTGTTTGAAACTGGTGAGATATTAAAAGCTGACGAACCACCGTCAACGCATCGTACCCTCATGGGCCTACCCCTTGACTTTGTTGCGCGGCACGCCAGAGAAGGGGGTCGCTTATGAAAGCCATCACTTGGACAGGAATCAATGAAGTGTCTGTCGAGACCGTACCCGACCCACGCATTCTAAACAAGCAGGACATGATTATAAAAGTCCGGTTAAGTTCGGTCTGCGGTTCCGACCTGCACCAACTCAGCGGCTACATTCCGACCATGCGCAGCGGAGATGTCATCGGCCATGAATTCATGGGCGAAGTCGTCGAAGTAGGAGAAGACGTCAATAACCACAAGATTAGCGACCGCGTCGTCGTCTGTTCAGTCATCGCCTGCGGACAGTGCCAGTATTGCGACAACAAACTATACTCCCTATGTGAAAACGGCAATACCAATCCAGCCATCGCCGAGCTGATGTGGGGATACCATCCGGGTGGGATATTTGGCTACTCTCACGCTATGGGCGGCTTTAAGGGTAGTCATGCTGAATTCGTACGCGTTCCCTACGCCGATACCGTCGCCTTTACGATACCCGAAGAAGTCGATGATATGACCGCCCTCTTCGCTTCCGACTCCGCACCAACCGGTTGGATGGGTGCCGATCTTGGCGGCGTCAAACCGGGCGACGTCGTTGCCGTATGGGGATGCGGCGCCGTCGGCCAGATGGCGGCACGCGCCGCCATACTACTTGGAGCTGAACGTGTCATCGCGATAGACCGTTTCGACTACCGGCTGCGCATGATGCATGATGTCATCGGAGCTGAAGTCATTAATTATGAAAATACAGACGTCCAGGGCGAACTGCGCGAACGCAGCGGTGGGCGTGGACCGGATGTCTGCATTGAAGCCATCGGCATGGAAGCTCATTCGACCACCCCCTACTACCGCGTCGAGCAAGCTAAACAGCAAACGAGATTATTGCAAATTGACCGAGGCAGCGCCCTACGTGACGCCATTATCGCCTGCCGCAAGGGCGGCACCGTCTTTGACCTCGGCGTCTTTATTGGACTCCTGGATAAATTCCCTATGGGTGCACTCATGAACAAGGGCCTTACCCTACGGGGAGCCCAGCAGCACGGCGAACGCTACATACCGATGCTGCTTGAGCGCATGGCAAGCGGCGAGCTACAAACCGCACACTTGGCAACACATGTCATGTCGCTGGACGAAGGAGCTCGCGGCTATGACTTGTTCAAGAACAAGAAAGATAATTGCGTCAGAACTGTTTTCCAGCCAGATTAACCTATTCAGCTCTCATAAAAAGACCCACTTTATGTGGGCCTTTTTGAGCTTTGTAATTGGTGCCAGATAGCAGGCGTATCTCTAACGATTTCCACTTACAAAATAAATGAGTACGAACTTTAAAATATCGCTCGTGAATTTAATTTGTCAGGAGAACTTTTCTAGGTTAACTTAACAACTTGTATATTACCCTTATTTTTTAACGTTTATAAAAATAGGTTGAAAAATATCGACGTATTTCTTATACTACTTATGTATGGACGACATCGAACACATTCGAATACTCTTTCAAGGTAGCCAAGCCTTCTTTACCGCCCTTGGCGACCCAATTCGCCAAGAACTTTTGCTGAATATGATGAATGGTGAACTACTGTCTGTAAAAGAATTAGCTGGGCGCACCAAGCTCTCGCGTCCGACTATTTCCCACCACCTCAAGGTTCTGAAAGACGCCAACATTATCGTTGAGCATAAAAAAGGTAGACAAATTTTCTACCGCCCGCAACCCGGTGAGTACTTTTATGTAGTTAAAGAATTGATAGACAGTATTGATACCATAATAAAAAAGGAAGAAAAATAAGGTGAATTTAGGAAAACAATTACACAAACTAGGCGCTACTGCCTATAAGCATCCCTGGAGATTTATTTCATCATGGGTTTTGATTCTAGCCCTTCTTGGCTTTGGCGCATCCCAGTTCATGAAAGCACCTAGCTCCAACATTTCGATTCCTGGCACGCATGCTCAAACTTCAATCGACCGTATTAAAGATCTGTTCCCAAACAGCGGCGGCGCAACGGGCCGTATCGTCTTCCACGCTGACGATGGCACGATCAAGGATTATGAATCGGACATCGAGAATCTCATTGATAAAGTCGAGATGGTTGACGGCATCTCGCAAGCCATTAGTCCTTTCGTCGACGACTCATTCACCTCTAATGACAAAACTATCGCCTACTCACAAGTTCAATTTGATAAACAAATGGGTTCTATATCAGATAAAACACTGGAAGATGTACAGAAACTCGTCGCCGCCACTCGTACACACAGCCTACAGATAGAGACAGGTGGCGACCTTGTCTCCAATCACCCAGGGGAAATTATAGGCATTGGCGAACTAGTAGGTGTCGCTGTAGCTCTTCTTGTATTGGTTATGACACTCGGCTCTCTTATTTCAGGAGGAATGCCTATCGCAAGTGCGTTAATAGCCGTAGGCGTAAGTATGGCGGGTCTATTCGCGATGAGTCAGCTTTTTGAGGTTAACTCTACCACACCAGTCCTTGCAGTAATGCTTGGCCTGGCAGTAGGAATCGATTACTCACTCTTTATCGCTAATAGACATCGCGCTCTTGCGCTTGCTGGATATTCACTAAAGGAATCCGCCGCTCGTTCATTAGGTACAGCAGGCAACGCGGTTGTTTTTGCGGCAATCACCGTTATTATCGCCCTAGCCGCACTAAGTGTCGTCAATATTCCATTTATGACCACTATGGGACTTGTGGGTGCGGCGAGTATCGCAATTGCCGCAGCCGTTTCATTAACGCTCACTCCAGCGCTCCTAGGCCTCGCTGGCGATAAAATTTTCAGCAAAAAGCAGCGACAGAAGCTAAAAACAGCCACCAGCGATAATGATACATCACCTAAAATCAGCCATCAGACATTCTGGTATAAGTGGGGCAAGACCGTAACCGCCTCGCCTATCATCTCGCTGGTCTTGTCAGTGGCGATAATCGGAGTGATTGCGCTCCCTGCCAGAGACCTAACCCTTAGTCTTCCAAGCGACCAGTACGCTTCATATGAATCTACCGAGCGTAAAGCCTATGATTTACTCACTGAGGGCTTTGGGGCTGGTTTCAATGCTCCGCTCGCTGTTGTCGTTGAGGGTATGCCAAAAGTCAGTGAAGCAGACAAGAGTGAGATTAGAGAGTCAGCACTTAGAGAATATAGCGCAAAGGTGGCTGCCGCGACCAAAGGCCAAGCGGCGATATTCGATCAGCAGATTACCGCCGCAACGACACCCGCACAGATGCTTGCGCTACAACACGCAGCCACCAAAGCGCAGCAGGAAGGTCAAGCTCAAAAAGTAGCGGCTTTAGCCGAGATTGAAAAGAATGTCGATCAATATGCAAAGTATGTACAACTAAATAAGGTTGCGACGGGGATTGAAGACATTGCTAATGTAGAGAAGGCCCTGCCAGCTCTCGTAACAAGTAATGGTGATGCAGGCATTATACAGGTTATTCCAAAAACCGCACCAGCCGCCCAAGAGACAAAGGACTTAATTGCAACTTTACGAAACGAATCTACAAAGAGTAACCTAACGAGCGCCCCATCAGTCAAAATCGGCGTCACTGGTGCAGTGGCATTACAAGAAGACATTAACAAAAAGCTTGCCGATGCACTCCCTGTTTATCTAGGAGTTATCGTCGGTCTTTCCCTCCTACTTCTACTCGTAGCTTTCCGTTCAATTCTTATACCTATTAAAGCGACTCTAGGATATGTTCTTTCAGTGCTTGCGATGTTTGGTGCAATCGTGGCTGTTTTCCAGTGGGGGTGGTTCGGCATTACTGACTCGGTTGGACCTATCGTCAGCTTTATACCGATCATCGCAGCAGGAATACTCTTTGGCCTTGCTATGGATTATGAATTCTTCCTCGTATCCGGCATGCACGAAGCGTACTCGAAAACTAAAAATGCTCGTCAATCTGTCATTGAAGGCTTCGATGCTGGTGCAAAAGTCGTAACGGCAGCAGCAGTAATTATGATAAGTGTGTTTGCGGGCTTCATTTCAAATCACGAGACGGTAATTCAATCAATTGGGTTCGGTCTTGCTGTAGGAATTCTCGTTGATGCCTTCTTGGTACGAATGATGTTTGTGCCAGCGATCATGACACTGCTTGGCAAGAGCGCTTGGTGGCTACCGAAATGGCTCGATAAACGCCTACCTCATGTCTCAATCGAAGGTGAAGTGGAAAAATAGCGCTCTCCCCGGTATTGCATCTAGGAATCCAACGTAATTAATTAAACGCAAACACCACTAGGTTGTCGTACCTGATATAATAAAGTAAAATTAAGCATACCGCTTACGTTGGCTCGTTTTGCTCCTGTAGCTCTTTGCGAATTACTTTCAATTTGTCTGCCCAAAAAGCAGTTTGCAGAAGTATCTTTTGGATTTGCTGAACGTGAGAATCTTCAAAAGCATGCAGTCCTTCTTCGTCAAGATGGTTATAGTAATCAGGCATCAGAAGTTGCTCACGCAAATCGTACATACGCAGTTCGCCACATACCGTCCGCAAATGCTCAACCGAACGCGCACCGCCCGCAAGACTTCCATAACTGAGGAACGATGCAGGCTTATAGTTCCATTCTACAAATAGGTAATCGATAGCGTTCTTAAGCGCTGCTGGTATTGAGTGATTATATTCGGCTGCAATAAATAAGAAGCCATCCGCTTCATTGATTTGCCTGGACCATTCCTTGGTATGGTCATTTGTGTACTGTTGCATCATTGGAGGTACTGGCTCATCAAGTAACGGTAGATTAACTTTTGCCAGGTCGATCAGCTCAAACGTGTGGTCGGGTATCTGCTTGGTCTGCTCCATCACCCATTCAGCAGGCTGAATACCAAATCGGTTTGGTCGTGTGGATCCAAGAATTACTTTAATTAATGCCATATATCCTCCTTTTGCTAATATTCCATATTTATTTTAATGTATGCTGGCGTCAGCAACTGTGAGAAATGTCGCATAAAAGAAGAGTTAAGGGCTTCTGCAATAACGGAAGCGACACTCAGACAGGCACTATCACTTGCCCTGTGGATTTCTAGACTTAAGTGGGGTAAGCGTGGGATTACGGCATGATTACAGCCTCTAAAAGTAAGTGCCTATCGTCTACGTCGAGAATATAGATAATAGTTGCAGACAAGAAAAAGAGTTAATGATTTATTAAACGTACACTCTTAGTTGGCAACATGTTCAGGCCAATTGACCCGGCTTCCATCATCATCCGACTCCTGGATGGCAATGTGCGCCATAAAGTGGCTGATTGCTCTGAGTATATTTAGTACTATCTCCTTATAATTCACTTACTTTTACTAATGACTTAATTGCTCGGCGTTCATTCATTGCAGCGTATGCTTCGGCAATGTCGTCCAGGTTAGTTTTAAGATCAAACACTTCGCCTGGGTTAATCTCACCCTTCAATACTGCGTCTAGCAACTCGGGTAGGTACGCACGTATTGGCGCAGGGCCACCGCGCATACCGACATTGCGGAAGAATGTAACTTCGGCATTAATCTGTACTTCGTGTGGCACACCGACACGACCCACGATAGCGCCCGGTCGAGCAATAGCAAATGCCGTGTCGTTTGCATCCTTTGTGCCTACACATTCCAACACTGCATCCACACCGACTTCGTTGGTTAATGCCATCAACGCTTTGACGGCATCTTCACCGCGCTCAGTAATGATTTCTGTCGCACCCCATTTGCGAGCAAGCTCGTGACGGCTCTCGTGAGTACTGCCCAATACGATAATGCGTTTCGCACCAAGCATTTTAGCCGACAGTACCCCCGACAAGCCAACTGCACCATCACCCACGACAGCGACGGTATCACCATTTTTGACTTGTGCACTGACTGCAGCATGGTAGCCCGTACCCATTACGTCTGTCAAAGCAAGGAGTGATGCCATTGTATCTTCGGATAGCGTATCGACATCAGGAACGGCGACAAGCGTGCCATCAGCTTGAGGAACACGAACATACTCCGCCTGACCGCCGTCGCCAGGAATGCCACCGCCAAAGAAGCCACCGTGTGTACAGGCTGTTTGAAAACCAGCCTGACAGTGCGGGCAAGTATTGTCACTATACGCAAACGGTGCGATAACAAAGTCACCTTGCTTGAGGTCTTTAACATCACTGCCAGCCTCTTCCACCACTCCAATAAATTCATGTCCGATTGAACCCTCTGGATGCTCTGCGATACCGCGGTAGTACCATAGATCAGACCCACACACGCAAGCGTACACTACGCGTACGATTGCGTCAGTTTGCTCTCGAATGGTAGGTTTGCCTACTTCTCGGACTTCTATTTTTTCTTTGCCAACAAAATATGCTGCTTTCATAAATCCCTCCTAAACTTTCTTTAGATCATCTGCAAGCTCTCTAGCTTGACTAGCTATTTCCTCAACCTGCTTTCCATCGTTGCGCTCGTACGCTTTCCAGTATTCAATTTTTAGCCTCACGTATTCGCGTCGTAAATGAATATGCTGCGCTTCTTCCTCTAGCCTCTGTTGCTGCGCTTTGAGTAGTGCTACTTGCTCATAAGCATCGACATTCCCATGAGAGGCATTAGCTATATACGTCTTCATGTCCTCAAGCTTCATACCCGTAGCATTAAGGCAGGCGACCGTATCCAGGATGTCTATATCTAACTGACTGTAGACACGATGCTTACTTGTTTCTCCTCGTTGCGCTGGTCGAACAATACCGATCGTCTCGTAATATCTCAGTGTTGATGATGGCAATCCCGTTAACCGTGATGCATCACGAATTGAATAGGTAGTTGCAGCGTTTGATTGAGTACTCATACTCCTAGTGTAGAAACTTAAAGGGCTTTAAGTAAAGTACTTTAACTAAAAAAGGCCATGTTGCGACACTCATCTGCATGGTAATGCCCGAAGTAAAGTATGTCGGTATGTATCCGAGCACCGCTACTGCTCAAGTGAGATATTCATTTTACCAGCTACAGCTATACTGTAATAATATCTTGGTGCGGCGCAAGCTAGGATGTTAAGACATTATATACCAAGAAGAACGGCGCAGATCTAACCAGCCAATATCCATAAAAAAATACCCCTTTTAAATGTTCTCCAGCGGAATGACGCACGCAGTGGTCTTGGTATCTGACCATGAGTATTTCTGCGATGTTGTTGTCTTCATCTCAGGCCAACCGTACTTACCCTGCGACGCATCCTCCCACGGCATTACAATATTAGCATTTTGACAATCAGTACGGTCACCCTCAAGCATATACATTATGTAATATGGATTCGAAATATTATCCACCCTAAAGCCTGTCCAGTTATAAATCACAGCACCGATAAATGTACTTGTTTGATAAGGCATATTAACGCGCACGCTGTTAACAACCGGCTGAGTTGTAATAATGGTTTTTAATGCATTAAAGTAGGCAGGGTCTTCATTAGCAAGGTTGGCGGTTTCTCCACAATCGCCAATTCCGTCGCTATTAATATCAGCATACCCCGTACCCAAGCAAGCCCTTCCGCTGTTAACTGGCGGATAATCACTATTAACGGCGCGATAGGAGGCTAATGCTGTACTATAGGATTTAACAACAGAAATTGTCCTGACGTTTCTTGCTTTAGCATTCACGGAGTTATAAGCCACTATAGTAATTGCGGCTAAGATTCCTAGAACTACTATCACAATAAGTAACTCGACTATAGTAAAGCCGATACTTCGATTGCGTAATTTATCTACATCGTCAGGAGACATTCTGTTTTCCTTTGCGCTAAGTATGAACGAACTAAAGGTGCTATTCAAGAGTTTAGCATAAGTATTATGCAGTCTGCTTGGCGGGCACCAATCTGCAAATTAGAATCTCTTTTGTACGCTAATGTAAATCGCCGATTTTACTCGACGATTTATAGGGGTCATTTTGTTGTACTGTCACGGTGCGCCATAAGCTACGAAGTTAAAATAGCACTCCTTGAAGATTTTTAGATTTTTAACATAACTCTGCTCAAATCAAACTTACGTCCAGCAATTTTCAGCGACTGCTTTAATAGCCACCAAAGCTATCAATCCTTATGTTACGTATTTGCACTCCCGTATCAATCAGAAGGTGCTCGTTAGCTTCAACCATTGCAGGTGGCCCGGATATATAAAAGTTCTGATTTACGTCTTTAATCAATGACCGAATAAGGCCCTCTCGCTTCTTTCGGTTGATGTCTTTCGTGTTGATATACGTAATGGATAAATTGGGGAGTTTCGTTGCCCATAAGTCTAATTCGTTCTTAAATAGAAAGTTGTCGTTTTGGTTGAGATAGATAAGTGACACATCATTTTTATCGTGATTATCAGCCATCTCTTTCAACATACTACGAAATGGAGCTATACCAACCCCACCAGCTATAAGGACACTTGTGCGGCTTTTATTTAGCTGAAAATCATAGTCGTTCCCGTATTGGCTAATGTATAGTTCATCGTTAGGCTTTACAGCTCGGAACGCTCGTTTAAGCTCACTCAAGCCTTCACGAAATGTAATCTTAACGTCCACTTCTGACGGAGAGGAAGATATCGAGTATGTCTTACCACCCTTAAATGGTCCGTCACTAAACTCAACATCAATCCAGTCCCCCGATTCAAAGCTAAAGCCCACTGGTCGGTCAAATACTATAGTCCAGTAATCGAGCAGCTCGTGTTCAAGCTTTTTAACG
>JAQGHC010000028.1 GCA_028289015.1 Candidatus Saccharimonadota bacterium
GCTTTCATATGTAAACACGAAAGATGAATTTTACAATAAAATTCGACATCACTACTTCAATCGGGAGGTTCCTGGTACTCAAGAGGGGTTTTGGGCAAAAGATGGCGCAGCGTTTATTGTATTTTCATTGATTGGAAAAAGACCGCCAGCCGACCGTAATCTGACCAACGCTGATTGGGTTGAGTTTAAGCAGCGTCTTGATAACCCTAGTCTAACAATGTCCATCGACAATAACTATATTTTATCCCCAAACTCTGGCTCTGTCTACGATACAAACGGGCGTCTTGACTTTGCTCATTTCTATGACGAGTTTGGTCTTCGCGGCCCTGCCTTGGTATTTAAACTTAATGGTGTACAGGTTGCCTCTATCGAGCGTAAGTGTGCCAACTTGCTTGGTTCGGTTACGCTGCCACGATCGAGTCAGTGGAGAATAATAGGCGATTCCAAGGTTGGCGTTGACAACACGTCTCCAGACAACTCGGTACTCACAGCTCGTCCAGGACAAACATTGTACTGGACGCATGCGCTAGGTAACGTTGGTCCGGATAATACCGATCGGCAAATCGGATACGCTATTGGAAAATCTGGATTCTCCGCTGGCTCATGGTCTGGTAATGCTCCTCCGGATAATAAGGAGCCGCAGGGCACCACAAATATAAATGTCAATGCATGGTTTGGCGTCGGATGGGGAACGCCACGACCAAACTACTCTCAATATACCGTTCGTCAAGTTGACGTTGGCAATACACTCTGTCAATCAATCAGCTGGGGGCCAACCGCGTTCGATAACCCAGCCTGGTCTCAGAGTACGCCACCAGCATGTGTGAACATCCCCTATAATTACAATCTTATTCCATCAGTGACAGGATCAAGCGGCATGGGTGCACCCGGGTCGACAATACCGCCAGTCACCGCGACAGTTAACAATTTATTGGTGGGCAATGGAAATGCGACGACTAGATCACCTGATACGAGTCGGTGGGAAGTGCGGCGGGTTGAAGTGCCTCCGGGGCGGACAATCCCGATGATCCAGCAGCAAAACGGGAGCGACCCGTGTGCGCATTATAGAAGTGGCGGGGCAGATACCTGTACTTCAAAAGGCGGCGGAAATCAGTCGTTTCCACCAGGTGTGCCGACGATGGTTGCGCAAATACGGGATGAAACCATTAGTCCGGGTACTTCGGCGGGCACAAAGATTTGCTTTACGTTATCTGTCCAGCCGTATTCTCAAGCAAGTAATAACTGGCGGCACAGTGCCCCCATCTGCATAACGGTAAGTCGGCAGCCAAAGCTACAGGTTTGGGGTGGTGATGTACGTGCGCGAGGTAAAATTGAAACGGGCACCACGGTTATCACATCAGGCGGCTCCGATAAATTATTTGGCAGCTGGGTAGAATATGGTGGCTTTTCTACAGGTGCAAATAGCGGCTTTGCTTCTGGCTCAGGCTTGAATAACGGCAACAGTAATACTGCGGCAGACGCATGGAACAAGCTGACCTTTGCGAATGTTGATTCAAAAGGTAATAGCAACTACGGTGGGTTCACACTTCCTCTGCTACCTAATCTTAGCGCTCAGTTTATGGGGCCAGCAACGGGGGCTATAAGAGCGGACATTGGCACGCTAAATAGCGGTACTTACAAAGTGAATAGTAACTTTACAATTACCCGCGGCGCAATAGATAACGGGAAGACGATTATTATTATCGCGACAGGCACGGCGACGACAGTGACGATTGACGGCAATATCACCTATAGAGGTAATGGTTTGAGTGGCACCTTTAACTCAGTTAGTGAGCTGCCTCAGGTGATTATTATCGCGCCCAATATAAATATCACAGGTAAGGCCACTCAAATTGACGCTTGGCTACTGACTACGGGTACAGGTGCAAATGGTAAGCTTAATACTTGTTCAGACAGAGGGGTGACTGATCGGCTCAATTTGAAAGTTTGTGATAAGCAGCTGACTATCAACGGCCCTGTCGTGACTGAACATCTACACCTGCGCCGCACCGCTGGTTCAGAGGATGTCGGTAATGCAGGTATGCCAGCCGAGATCTTTAATCTTCGCCCTGACGCTTATTTGTGGGCGCAGGCACGGGCGAGCCAATCAGGTAAGGTGCAGACGGTTTATTCAGTCGAGTTGCCGCCGCGATTTTAGATTACACAATATCAACAAAAGGACTTGCTATAGTTCATCAAGCTTATGTATAATGAGGAACAATATGAGATTACTAAAAGGCGTGGGCGACTTTTTTGCACTAGACATCGGTACCAATGCGGTACGGGTTGTGCAACTAGAAAATAATGGACAAAATAATTGGACACTAGCTCATTATGGCTATGCGCCTGTTGACTTGCAGACGACAAGCGCCAGTTCTAAAGAGTCGGAACGCCGACTGGGTGAAATTATCATGACAGCCGTCGGGCAAAGCGGTATAAAAACCAAGAATGTCGTCATTGGTCTGCCGTCGCAAAAATCGTTTATGACGGTTATCGATGTGCCAAATATGCCCGAAGCAGAACTTCGTAACACAATCAAGTATCAGATTGACCAGTATATCCCTATGGCTATCGACGAGGCAAAGGTTGATTGGGCCCTGCTGGGGCAGTCTATGCACAACCCTCAACAGCAAGAGGTGTTACTAGCAAGTACCGCCAATAGTTATGCTGAGGAGCGATTGGAATTTGTCGAAAGCTTGGGCCTGAACGTCATTGCTGCAGAACCAGATCCTATCGCGATAATTCGCTCACTACTACCATCAGACATTAAGGACGGGCGCCTCATTATCGACGTTGGCGAATTGTCAACTAACTTGGTCATTACCTATGGCGACACGCCTCGACTGGTGCGTACAATTCCAACGGGACTTGCTTCATTGATCAAAGCAGCGGTACAAAATCTAAATGTCCAAGAAGACCAGGCTCGTCAATTTATCATTAAATTTGGTTTAGCACCTGATCGTCTTGAAGGTCAGGTCTTCCGTGCTGTTGAAAACGTCCTTGAAGGCTTTGCCGCTGAACTGACGAAATCTATCAAATTCTTCCAGACGCGATATCCTAACACTCCTGTCGGCGGGATCCTGCTGTCTGGGTATGCTAGTGTCATTCCTAAATTTGGTGAATATGTCACGGCTAAAACAGGAGTTGCATCAGTGCAGGCAAACCCATGGCAAAAAGTAAAAGTGCAGCAGTCAGACCAGCAGCAGTTGATAGCGATTGCGACTGAGTTTGCTACCGCAGTTGGCCTTGCGCAGCGGAGTAATAAATAATGATTGAAATAAATCTTGTTCCTGATGTTAAGCAAGAGCTCATCAATGCGCAGCGCGTCCGTACGAACGTCGTGTCATTATCGATAATCGTAGGCATTGGCGCAATTGGCGTCGTTGTAATGTTGGCAATCTGGGTATTTGGTGTACAGACGACTCGTGGATATGTTCACGACAAAACAATTAAGGTAGAGAGTGAAAACTTGTTGAAGGTACCGGATCTTTCTAACACTTTAACAATTCAAAACCAATTGAATGAACTGTTGGCGATGCATAACGATAAACATGTCAGTTCACGAATCTTTGATGTGCTTGCAGCCATTCAGCCGCCTGCACCTAATAAAATTGCAATTTCTAACGTTACGCTTGATTCTGCAACAAAAAAGATAACGTTCGAAGCCCAGGCAGAAAGTGCGTATACTGGTCTTGAAGTATTTAAAAAGACAATTAATGCGACCAAATTTGAATTTACTAAGGGTGAGCAGAGGCAAAGCGTCCCGCTTGCATCTGGAATGAGTCACGGTGACCTAAGTTACGGCGAGGATGTTACTGGCGTACAAGTGCTTCGCTTTACGATTAGCTTCACGTATCCTGATGAGCTGTTCGCGCGCACCGCAAACAATCCAACTATTGTTGCACCGACTCGCACTAATGTAACTGATTCATTCCTTGGTGTACCAAATAGTTTGTTTAGTCCAAAGGCTGCTGATGCACAGGGGGGTAATTAATATGGCTGTAAAAGAAGTCGCGCTTCGCAAGCGTCAACAAATCGCAAAAGCTAATCGGATGATGTTTATGTGGGTTGCAGCTATATCGGCCGTTGTTGGCATCGCAGTTGTCGGCTCTGTCTTTCTGTATCAACAAGCAAAGTTTAATGAAAAGGTACTTGATGTAAAATCAAAAACCGCTTCGACGCTACGTGATAGCAATAAAGCGATTCCAGACCTAGAAAATAAAATACGACAAATGAACACTAGCCAGGCGCTAACCGATTCAATGGCTCCAAACCAAACTCAGCCAATTCGTGTTGTTTTAGATGCACTGCCAGCGGACGCCAATTCGCCAGCATTAGGTGCATCGCTGAAGGAGAAATTCTTGAATGATCCAGCGCTGAAGATTGAATCGCTTATTCTTGATAATATTGCTGGCGTGGAATCGCAGGAGGATACAAGCGTCGTAGATGCAACTGCGCCAGTCGCGGATGAGTCTGCTTCAAATGAAGTTACTTTTCGATTTTCTGTAAGTACTGAGCTTGCCAACACCGCAGTATTGAAAGATTTATTGCAAAAATTAGAACGATCAATTCGGGCAATAGACGTGACATCTTTAAAGATTGAAACGCAGGGCGACCGATTGTTACTTACTGTCGAAGGTCGTGCATTTTATGAGCCTGCAAAAACTGTAGAATTAAAAGAAGAAACGGTAAAGCCATGAAAAAAACAGATATTGCAATGATTATTCTTATCGCTTCAGTGAGTATTTTGGTGTCATATTTTATCGCTAAGGCTGTGATAGGTGATGTAAAAGAGCAAACGGCTAAAGTTAAAATAGCTGAAAAGATCACAGCGGAAGTATCAGACCCAGATCCACAAGTATTTAATTCAAATGCGATTAATCCGACGGTCGAGGTTATTATCGGTGACGATTCGGCGCAAAAGTAACTATAGGAGTTTAGTAACGTGGCGCTTTTAACAGACGATATCCAAGAAAAGCTGACAGACCTTCTTATTGAAGAGGGTCTTGTTGCTGAATCTACTTTTGCTGAGGTTCGGAAAGAGGCGAAGCGGCTAGGTAAACCGCTTCTTGTCCTCCTAAACGAACAAGGTATCGTAGACGACGAGTTATTGACGCATGCCACCGCACAAGTATCGGGCGTGCCATACGTCAATTTAAGCAATAGTACTGTCACTCAGGAAGTCTTATCCTTGCTCCCTGAAGATATTGCCGAACGCTTTATGGCTGTTCCGTTGGCTGAGGTGCAAAATCGCTTAGCAATTGCCATGATTGATGCCAATAACGTCCAAGCAGTTGATTATTTGGCAAATCGTATTCAACGGCCAATAAAAGTATTTATGGCATCCGAGGCGGGAGTTCGTCATATCCTTGAGCAGTACCGCACGGATCTTTCTAGCGTTGATGCGGCTGCTGTTGTCTCGCAGGAAGAGGCTTCCAGTGCAAGCGACAAGGATATTAAAACATTAGTACAAGATTCCCCGATCAGTCGGGCACTAAGCACGATTCTTGAATACGCGGTTAAATCGCGCGCCAGCGATGTGCATATTGAACCTCTCGAAAAAGCATTGAAAATTCGCTGCCGCGTTGACGGAGTGCTCCGTGAAATTATGCAATTGCCAAAATCAATCGAACCAGCGCTCGTGAGTCGTATCAAAATTCTTTCCAGTCTAAAGATCGACGAACATCGCATTCCGCAAGACGGGCAGTTTACCGTCAAGGTTGCCGCTAAAGAGGTGGACCTTCGTATCGCTATCAGCCCTGTCGTATGGGGTGAGCAAGTGGTCATTCGTCTACTCGATAAGTCAGGGAATAGTTTTGATCTTGAAGAAATGGGGTATGCGGGTCGCGCACTGCGCACGATCCGGAAGGGTGTTCGTCGTCCAAATGGGATGGTCTTAACCTCAGGTCCAACTGGATCAGGTAAGTCAACCAGTCTTTACGCACTCATTAAAGAAATCAAAGACGATACTGTTAATATTGTGACGCTTGAAGATCCTGTCGAGTACAAAATGGACGGGGTAAATCAAATTCAGGTCAATGCAGAGGTAGGGTTGACGTTTGCTAGCGGACTTCGTTCAATCCTGCGCCAAGACCCTGATGTGGTCATGGTGGGTGAGATTCGAGACGCGGAAACGGCCGCGTTGGGTGTGCAGGCGGCACTAACTGGTCATCTCGTTTTTAGTACACTGCACACCAGTTCAGCTGCGGGCGTGTTGCCGCGTCTGCTTGATATGGGCGTTGAGCCGTTTTTGATCGCCAGCACGGTCAATACGATTATTGGGCAGCGTCTGGTGCGACGCGTTTCCACAAAACGTGATATATACCAGTCGTCACCGATTGAAACGCAAAATATCCTTACGACTGTAGGGCATCTGTTGCCGAAAACGCCCGCAGATGTTGCGCGTGTGTCTGAAGATTTAGGGTATAAAGACTTGCCACTAGCGGGCCAAAGCGCTTATACTTTAGTCAAGGGAAAAGATACCCTGCAGACGCCACGCGGCTACTCTGGTCGTGCCGGTCTTTACGAAGTCATGGACGTCACAAATGAAATCCAAGATTTGATCGTTGCACGCTCGACCAGTGCAGAAATTCAGCGTAAAGCCGTCGAACAGGGCATGATTACCATGCGTCAAGACGGATATCTAAAAGCGCTGCAAGGCATTACAACAATTGAAGAAGTAAATCGCGTTGCTGCGGACACAGCATAAGAAGGGTGGAAAAATGAACAGTCAAGAACTAAGAATCGAAGTGCTCCTTGAAGAGGTCGTGAAAAAACGCGCCTCAGACCTTCACTTGCAAGTTGGGCTACCTCCGATGCTACGCGTTGACGGTAGCCTACAGCCGATTGCTGGCTATGACTCCATGGACGAGCCTGCGGTTGAATCACTTGTGTTTGCTATTCTTGATCAAGACCAGCAGCAGATTCTCATGAAAGACAAAGAGTTCGACTTTAGCTTTGCCTTTGGGACGCTTGGTAGGTTCCGTGTCAACGCCTTTCATGAACGTGGCAATCTTGCGGCCGCACTCCGCTTGATTCCAAATGAAATTAAATCTG
>JAQGHC010000021.1 GCA_028289015.1 Candidatus Saccharimonadota bacterium
AATAGCTTATTGCTACCTATAGGCGTACGTTTTTATTTTGCTTATCTGTTGATGTATTTAAATTCATTTACTCATCAGACAGGCTGGATGGCTACGAAAGGTGTTTTTAAAGCTCTAATATTAAAACCTAAGGCAATGAAACAGCGTCTGGCTATTCAGCGCAATAAACGCGTAAGTGACGAATACATCAAAAGCATACTCTGGGATGATCTGCCACCAGATCAAACGGGCATACGTAAAGTTCGTAAATTATTCACTGGCAAGTAATCTTTTAACTTATCGTTGCAATTATTATGTATTAGTGTTGTAATATAATAAACACCCCCTCTAGATCATACGAGGTGTCGCCCTTTCGATACACCATGTATCGACCAATTGGACAGAGGATAGCTATGACAATAGAAACAGCGACAAAGCTGTCGGATGAAAACAAGATGAACTTCGTTCATTTGGATGCGGATACTCTGCGGAAAAGCCTCATCCGCCGCTATGCTCACATTCTGTACGGCGACATCACTCGCAGTAAACTTACCGCAGCTGTCTCCATCGGTCAGCGAGTTGCCGGCATCACTTTCATTTCTACAGCAGAGCAAGCTCATCTGCAGCAATGCATCAAGAGCGACATCGAAGACCACCAGAATCGCCGTGAATGCGACCGCTGGGCACCGAGATACTCCATCGATGAGGTGATCCTCGTGCCCGTCAGTGATCACCTGGAAATTCAGGTAACGGCAACTGTCGTGTGAGACCACCCTGATCTGCATTTTCATAATGCATCGACGCGGATGGAAACTAGCTATACTCTGTCCTCGTCACTCAACCAGTTGATGTCTTCGACTATTTAAGTGACGATTCCCTGCTATTGGTGTACGATTGTCTATATGAAACTGCTTGAATACGAAGCAAAGACAATTTTGCGAAACGCTAAAATACCCGTACCAAACGCTGTGGTTATTACGCGCGACTTTACCCCGGAACTGAAACTACCGGTCGTATTGAAATCCCAGGTGCCTATTGGTGGACGAGGTAAGCTAGGTGGTATCGTTATCGTTGATGCGCCCGAAGATATCACGCCGACGATCGACACCCTCTTTGATTTACCAATCCGCGGCTATTTACCAAATGCAATCCTCGCCGAAGAAAAACTGGCCATTAAAAATGAATATTACTTTTCAATTGTCATCAATAAATCCCAAGCAACCATTGAACTGGTCGCGCACAAAAATGGGGGTGTTGAAGTGGAAGCTAATGACCATGACAGTTTTTTGCACGTGACATTAAACCATAGGAATGCCGAACAAGCTGGCGAACAATTAGCGGAATATTTAGATCTGCCAGGTCAAAGCTTTGTGTTACAGGATCTAATCGAGAATACTTACAAGTGCTTTGTGAAAAATGACGCCACCCTCCTGGAGATTAATCCGCTTGTATTAACGACGCAGAATAAACTGGTTGCTGGCGACTGCAAGATGGAGGTGGATAATTCGGCCGCTTTTCGTCACCCGGAGTGGGATTTTGAGGACAAGCCGGCTAATGCGAATTTTGTCGTCCTGGACAATCAAGGCACCGTCGCGACGATCGCTAATGGAGCTGGCCTAGCAATGGCTACCGTTGACGCTGTAGCGACCGCAGGCATGCGACCGGCTAACTTTCTAGATATCGGTGGCGGTGCAAGTGCGGCGAGCGTTTTGACGGCGTTTGAACGCATTATGGAGTTTCCAAATATTCAGGCAATCGTCATTAACATCTTCGCTGGCATCACTAGGTGTGATGAAGTAGCGAGAGCTATCATCAGCGCGAAAAGTCACATTACCACACTCCCTCCTCTGTTTATTCGCTTAGCGGGAACGAACTTTGAAGCTGCAGCGGAGCTACTAGCAGTAGAGAACATCTCCATTCTTGCAACGCTTGATGAGTGCTTGTCTGCGGCAAAGGAGGTAAGTAATGGATAAAAATCTCTTTATCGCGAAGAACGTCATCATCCAGGGCATTACTGGCGGACAAGGATCTTTTCATGCAAAAGCAATGAAAGCAGCGGGGACGAATGTCGTCGCTGGTACCTCGCCTAACAAAGCAGGTGAAGTTGTTGATGACATTCCCGTTTATGTCACAGTAAACGACATCATGAAAGATCATTCAGTAGATATCAGCGTCATATTTGTGCCAGCGCCATTTGCGAAAGCCGCCATTTTAGAATCAATCACGGCAAAAGTTCCATTGATTATCTGTATTACCGAAGGCATACCAATTCACGATATGTTGCATATAAAACAACGAATAGTGGGGGGATCGTCCGTTTTAATTGGCCCTAACTGTCCAGGTGTCTTATTACCTGGCGTTAATAAGCTCGGTATTATCCCTAGTGGCATGGGACTTGCGGGCTCGGTCGGGATTGTCAGCCGGTCAGGTACCCTTACCTATGAAGCTATGGCTGGTTTAACCGCGCGTGGCATCGGGCAAAAGTATGTCATCGGTATCGGAGGCGATCCTGTTCGCGGCACGGGCTTTATAGAATGCCTTGATTTGTTTGAAAATGACCCAGATGTAACGAGTATCGTTATGATCGGCGAAATTGGCGGCACGGATGAAATTGCCGCCGCTGAACATATCAAGAATAATATTACCAAACCGGTCTACGGATACATCGCCGGCCACCATGCTCCTGCCGGCGTACAGCTTGGACATGCCGGGGCTATCTTGGGAAGCGACGATGAGTCGGCGAGCTCCAAGACGGCAAGATTAACAGAGGCGAGCGTACGTATGAGTGACAGTATCGTCCAGCTTACCCAATCAGTAAAGTGATATACTGGTGTCTATGACAACGCGTAAAAAAATCACGATTCTTATTCCCGCATACAACGAGCAAGAAGTCTTACGCCACCTATACGAGCGCCTCCATAAACTTGCCGGTGAAACACCAAATTATGCTTTTGAGTTTTTATTCGTCAATGACGGCAGCCGCGATAAAACATTAGAGATTATCAAGGCATACGCCAAAAAAGACCATCGAATCGCGTATATCAATTTGTCGCGTAATTTCGGCAAAGAAACCGCCATGATTGCAGGCTTAGATAAGGCCAATGGTGATGCGACGGTCATTATTGATGCCGATTTGCAGGATCCTCCGGAACTTATTCCTCAGATGATTAAATATTGGGAGGAAGGCTACGATGACGTATTTGCAAAACGCAATAGCCGTAATGGCGAAAGCTTTATGAAAAAGACAACTTCGTCAGTTTTTTATAAAATATTGCAAAAATCTACAACCATCCCTATCCAGCAAGACACGGGCGATTTTCGCTTGCTTGATAAACGCTGTGTCATGGCGTTACGGCAGTTCCGCGAAAGTGAACGCTATACTAAAGGTATGTTTAGTTGGATTGGCTATAAAAAGAAAGAAATCGGTTACGACCGCGATCCTCGCTTTGCCGGTGACACCAAGTGGAACTACTTGAAACTCATTAATCTGGCGATTGATGGCATTACGTCGTTCACGACCGCTCCACTGCGCGTTTCGTCCGTTATGGGCATTTTGGTGTCGTTAGGGGCGTTTATTTATATCATCTATCTTGTTGTCCGAACGATCTTTTTTGGCACTGATCTGGCGGGGTATCCGTCAATGATGGCGGTTATTTTATTCCTGGGCGGCGTCCAATTACTATCCTTGGGCGTTATCGGTGAATATATAGGACGAATATTTAATGAAACCAAAAATCGCCCGCTCTATTTTATCGAAGATTACCGCGCAAGTAGTGATGAAAAATAACCAGCAAAAAATGCGATTTGTCGCTGTTGGCGGTTTCAATACCCTTATCGATATTGGCCTGCTGTTTGCATTGAAGACGCTCGGTCTTCCTGTTATTACGGCAAATCTCATTTCAACCACAATCGCTTTTTGTTTTAGTTTTTTTGCAAATAAGAAATATACATTCAAATCAACGGATACGAATGTTAAACGAGAAATCATTCTCTTTACTATCGTCACACTCTTTGGCCTATGGGTATTGCAGAGTGTTGTCATCAAATTGTTGACAACCATAGTGCCTCAAGAACTATCAGACGACGCCGTATTACTTGGCGCGAAATTAATAGCGACAGTCGTCACGATGATATGGAATTACGTCATGTATTCTCGGTTTGTCTTCGTGAAAGATAAATATAAATAAATAATCACATGATAAATTTTAAAATAACCCCTAGAAAAATCCGGTTCAGTCTCGTCAGTATTATCAGTACGGCGATTGATTTCAGCATCCTCCTAACGCTAACCGGGCTACTTCACTTGCCGTTGATCGGCGCTAATCTTATATCTACCTCGACTTCGTTTACTTTTAGCTTCTTTGCCAGTAAAAAATTTGCTTTTAAGACGCCTAATCATCACATTAAACACGAAGCCCTGAAATTTATTGTCGTTACCCTATCCGGCATTTGGCTCCTTCAACCACTCCTTATATGGCTATTAGAGCCCATCATTCTTGATTTTGGCATTAAAGGAGTGTTGGCTATCGTTATTGCTAAGTTGATCGCCTCACTAGCAACCTTTACCTGGAATTACCTTTTCTACACCCGCCTAGTGTTCAACAAAAAGAAGTAACGTATACTAGAGACAGTTATGCATATTGTTATTGATGCCCGTATTATCCATTCATCAACAGGTCGCTACGTCGAACGCCTGCTTCACTATCTACAGCAAATTGATACAATTAACAGCTATACGGTTCTTATCCCGTCGAAAGATACTGACTACTGGAAGCCATCGGCAAGTAATTTTTCCGTAAAAGTCGCAGACTATAAAAATTACTCGTTTGGCGAGCAGATTGGTTTTAAGAAACTACTCGATAGTTTAAACGCGGATCTCGTTCATTTCTGCATGCCCCAGCAGCCAATCCTCTACAATGGGGCCACAGTTACAACTTTTCACGATCTGACCTTGTTTGACACCTATAATTCAGATAAGAACTGGTTCGTGTTTCATGCAAAACAATTAATTGGACGATTCGTCTTTACTGCAGCTGCACGTAAAAGCCGTCACATTATCACGCCGACAGAATATGTCCGTAGTGACGTCAGTAAACGCCTCGGAGTGAATAAAGATAAGATCATTACCACCTATGAGGCAGCGGACATCACTACGGAAGAACCGCAGCCGTATCGATTGCCATTTAAAGAATTTATTCTGTATGTTGGCCAGCAAAGCGATTATAAAAACATTAAGCGCCTCGGTGATGCGCACCAAAAATTACTTGCTACCCACCCCAATCTAGGGCTGGTGTTAGTCGGCAGTAAAAACGCTTCAGCCATAAAAAATGAGGCGTACTTTACCGAAAACGACTACACGAATATTCTATTTACCGGGTTCGTCGACGACAATCAATTAGCATGGCTATTTAAAAACTGCCAAGTCTATGCCTTCCCATCGCTCATGGAAGGATTTGGCTTGCCTGGCCTTGAGGCTATGTGTTACGGTGCGCCGGTTGCTAGTAGTAACGCTACTTGCCTTCCTGAAGTCTACGGAGACGCTGCCCATTACTTTAATCCAATAGAAAGTACTGACATCGCACGTGCAATCGAAGACATCCTTAGCGACCAAGTCTATCGCGAACAGCTAATTGCCAATGGCTACGAGCGCGCTCAGCATTATTCCTGGAAGCGCATGGCTGAGCAAACGCATGCAATTTATATATCTTCGATAAAAAAATAGCTCCGCAGTTACGAAGCTATTTCAGTAATTAACTTATTATGAACTTTTTTGGGCAATAATGATGCGGCGCTCTCGACCTTCACCTTCAGAGAAGCTGTGGATATCTTCGTATTCACTCGCGACATGGTGGACGATACGACGATCAGCGGCGTTAAGGTCGCCAACGAAGGTATCACCTGTTCGGCGAACTTCTTCAATCCACTCACGGGCCTGAATAGCTAACTTTTCGGCCTTTTGCTTTTTATAGCCGCCGATATCAACATTGACGCGCGTCAGCTCGGCGTTCTTATTGCGTAACGTTGTCGAGATAAGATATTGCAGACTGCGAAGAGTCTCGGCATTTTTACCGATAAGAATACTGTTCATATCCGTCGATGAAACGGATAACTCAATTACTTCATCGTGACAATCAACATCAACGATGGCGTTAATTTCAAAAAAAGAGATAGTGTCTTCAAGGTATTTTTTTGCAAAAGCTATTGATTCTTGAGCATTCATTTATTTCCTCGCTTTCTGGGGGGTATCCTTAGCAGTGATACGGGTGATGGTTGCGGTTTGCGCAGTTTTTTGGCGGGCTTTTGCTGTCGCTTTTTTATGGGTGGTGACTGGCGACTGGTCGGCAATCTCTTCTAGCTCTGCTTCGTCTTTTTTCAACAACACGGCTTGTTGGATAACAGCAACGATATTTGACGTTGCGTAGTATAACGCGATTGCCCCAGGAAGGCTGATCATAATGAAGAACATGAAGAATGGCATAACCTTCATCATTTTCATCATCACAACCGCATTCATCTCCGCTTGATCTGCCTGCTTACCTTCGGCTGCTTCAGCCATGATTGCACGGAGACCTTTCTTAGTTTCAGTGTGTGGCATCGTTTGCTTGCCCATAATATACTGCGTGTAGGCAGCGATAACTGCTAAGATAACAAGGAAAATATCAATCCTACCATCAACGAAGGCTGTTTTCGTTAGATCAACAAATCCAAGAAACATTTCATTAAACTGGTCTGGACGCTGAATCAGGTCTTTAACAACCGTGATATTCTCCATGAAATCATAGCTAAATTTAGCAACCTGTTCGCGGTGAGCGGTGAAAATTTGAATCACGCTGTAGAGCGCAATAAAGATTGGCAATTGAATCAACAATATGCCAATTGAGCGGAAGGGGTTAACGCCATTCTTTTTATACAGCTCAAGCATTTGCATGCTTTCAAGCTGTTTATTACCCTTTGCTTGTTTTTTAATACGAGCAAGTTGTGGTTGCAATTTTTTCATTGCCTGCGTTTGATGCAATTGCTTCTTCACTAAGGGATATAGTGCAAAACGCACTAATATAGTGAAGATGATGATACTTATTCCGAAATCACCACCTGGGATAACACTATACAATCCAATCAACAGGTTAAAAATTGGCTGTACTACTAAAATATCGAAAATATTCACACTTAAAACTCCAGAAAACTATTTTTTCTATTATAACAGATTTTGACCGCTACTTATAGAGATCAGCCTGCGTAAATAGCTGGCGTATCGTTTCGGTTAGCTCTTCGGCCGGAAGCGTTATCACTTCGCTCGAAAATATCATAATAGCGACGTCATGGGCATGAGGAATCTTCGGTAACTCCTGACGAACAATCTCATACACCCGGCGACGCATGCGATTTCTTCCGACAGCACTTTTATGGACTTTTTTACTGACGACGACGGCAAAGCGCGAGTTCTTACGGTTAGGGTTACTTGTGTATTTAATTGTAATGAGGCGCGATCGAATAGCCTGACCGTTTTTATAAACAAAACGGAGGCTGCCGTGACCATGAAAACGATGCGCGAATGATAACATAAAGTACTATTTATTATACCTTACAATTTACTGGTAAATAAAATACACCCGCCTGGTTAAAGACGGGTGTATTTTATGCTGTTCGAATTAAACAGTCAGTTGAGCGCGACCTTTGATTCGTCGGCGCTTAATCACTGCGCGGCCAGCTTTTGTCGAAACACGAGCACGAAAGCCATGTGTGCGGGCGCGGTGACGCGTGTGTGGTTGGTGAGTTCGTTTTGGCATATCTTTGTTATTGTACCTATTTTATCTGTTTTTGACAAGGAAAACCTTGAATTAAGTCGCGGTCTGTTACTTAATATAAATACCTTATCCACAGAAATACATTGCTTATCCACACATTTATAGGGGTCGTGTAATCCTGTGGATAAATAACCCCCCTATTGGCCACCCGCATTTTGTTATCTGTTATAGTTGTGGAAAACTAATCCTCAATGTATAGTTAATAGCAACACAGCAATAACAAAATAGGTTATCAGGGGAAGGTTTTTACACATGCATCATGCGTTATGGCAGAGCGTTTTAGGGGAAATTGAACTGTCTGTTTCCCATGCTGCTTTTACAACCTGGTTTAAAAACACCGAATTGATCGATAACAACAATGATGTCGTTACGATTGCCGTTCCAAACATATTCGCTAAACGCCAATTCGAAGTGAAATTTAACGAGCAAATCAAAGCCGTCCTAGAAAAAAATGGCGTTACCCCTGAGCGAGTCGTCTATACTGTCAAAACAACCGGTAAAAAAACCGTGACACGCGAAACGACAGTGACCGCCATCTCCGATCAATCGTCCGCCGCTGTCGATGAGTTACTGCGTCCAGCTTCGTCTCCTTCTATGCGCAGCCAATCTTCAACGAGTAATGGCAGCGGATTAAACCCTCGATATACCTTTGCTAATTTTATCGTCGGCTCAAGCAATGATCTTGCTTATACCGCTTGTCAGGCGGTGGCGAGTAATCCTGGCACAAAATATAACCCGCTATTTTTATACGGCGGTGTCGGGCTAGGTAAAACTCACCTTATGCAGGCCGTCGGTAACGAAATTGCCAGCACTCAGCCTGACGCGCGTATTTTATATATCAGTTCTGAAACCTTCGTCAAGGAATTTCTTGAAAGTATCCGATTCAAACAAAAAGGGTTTTCAGATAAATACCGCAACGTCGATGTACTCATCGTTGATGACATGCAGTTCATTGCCGGTAAGGAAAAAACTCAGGAAGAATTTTTCCATACCTTTAATGCACTCCACCAGACCAACAAGCAAATTATTATCAGCAGTGATAAGCCACCAAAAAGCATCCCTACCTTAACTGAACGCTTGCGAAGCCGTTTTGAATGGGGTATGTCGATTGATATTCAAATGCCCGACTTTGAAACTCGTTGCGCTATCCTTGAGACAAAAGCCGCCTTATCCGGCATCGAACTTGGCCGGGACACAATTGAATACCTTGCAAACAATATAAAGACGAACGTCCGTGAACTAGAAGGCGCGTTGAACCAACTGCTCGCCTATGCGGAAATGCGTGGAGTTAGCCCAGATATTTCGACGGCCGAAGGTTTGATAGGTAATGTTCGCCAATCTCGCCCACAACATTTATCTGCCAAGCAGATCATTGACAAAACTGCCAGACATTTCCAAATCGATATCAAAGAGATCTGCAGCGCTAAGCGCGACAAGCATATTGTTGTGCCACGCCAAATTGCGATGTACTTACTGAGAAGCGAACTACATCTTAGCTTTCCAAAGATCGCGATCGAACTAGGGAGAAAAGACCATACGACAGCGATTCATTCGGTTGAAAAGATTGAAAAAGCGATAAAACTTGATTTTATGATTCGTGAACAAGTTACGGAAATCAGGGAGAAATTGTATGTCTGATAATAGTGGAAAAACTGTGGATTGCCTGCGGGTAATCACAGGGATAACCAGTGGACGCTTATCCCCAATAGTAGGTCTTCTACATAGAACAATACACAAACTAGGTGCACAAGTCCGATTCATCCACGACTTATACGACCGTTCTACCCCCACCCTTTCCCCAGCCAAATTTGCCATTTCACCTCTGATTGAACACTATTTGTACCCAGTTTCCACAGCCCCTACTAATAACCCCATCAAAAGAAAATTTAAAGAAAGGTACTAATAACAATGGAACTATCTGTCACCCAAGAAAACCTCACTAAAGCACTCGGAAACGTAGGACGAGTAGCAAGTAGTAAGACTGGTCTCCCTATCCTGAGTAATATTTTACTTAGAACTGATGGCAACCGTTTATTAGTTGCTGCAACGAATCTTGAAATCGCATCGACGCATTATATTGGTGCAAAGATCATCACCCCGGGTGCAATTACTATCCCTGCCCGCTTAGTAACTGACTTCATTTCTAGCCTGCCAAAAGGAACGGTGGAGTTAAAAGTAAAGGACAGTCACTTAACCATTAGTTCGGGTAGCTATAAGTCGGTGATTAACGGCGTGATTGCTGATGAGTTCCCTGAACTACCGACGATTGATGAAAGTTCATCGATTTCCTATAGCATTGCGCCAGCTGATTTTAAACAAGCCGTCACGCAAACGATCATCACAAGCAGTAATGATAATACCCGCCCAACGCTCACGGGTGTGTACTGGCATTCATTTGAAGGCCATCTCTATTTAGCGGCAACTGATGGCTATCGATTATCTGAACGACGGTTAATGGAAACGAAAAGTGAAGTCGCTGCCATTATTCCTAGCTCTACCCTACAAGAAGTGATTCGCACATTAAGTGACGATATAACAGAAGTAGATGTCTTGTTTGATGAAACGCAGGTTCGATTTCGTGTTGGTGAATCTGAAATCACAAGCCGTTTAATTGATGGCAACTATCCTGATTACCGTCAGCTGATTCCCTCAACGTCTGAAACAGCAATTGTCATTGATTCGAGTGAATTTGTCCGCATTACCAAGATTGCTGGCTTATTTGCCCGCGAATCAGGCGGTAGCGTGACGTTAACTGCTAGTAAAGAAGCGCAGACGCTAGCTGTGCGCTCAATTGCTTCTGAGTACGGAGAAAACACCTCAAATACACCTGCTGAAGTGACGAGTGACGGCCAGGTAACATTAAACTCACGCTATCTTAGCGAGGCGTTATCTGTCGTCGATGGCAATGTCGTAGAATTCCGTTTTAACGGCAAGCTAGCGCCGTGTGTTTTGACTGCAAAGGTGGCGGACGTCAATTATAAACACATTATTATGCCGCTAAAAAGCTAATAGATAAGCATGACGGTAATTACGGGGTTAGCAGTTCAGAATATTCGGACGCACGAAAGTTTTTCGTTGCAGTTATCCCCTAGCGTCACCTTAATTACGGGGAAAAACGGCAGTGGTAAAACCTCGTTGATCGAAGCAGTGTACATTGCATTGCAAGGCACGTCTTTTAAAGGCAGTGATGCGGATGTACTCCGACGGGATCAGCCGTGGTGGCGAATATCGCTCAACCTAGACGATGGCACAAAACGCGTCGTCAAATTCGACCCGACTCGCCCATCCGGTAAGAAACAGTTTGTCATCGATCAGAAAACCTCGTATCGCTTACCGGCGAAGTATAAATATCCTGTTGTCCTGTTTGAGCCCGATGATCTGCGACTACTGCATGGCTCACCGACGCGTCGGCGCCAATTCATTGATCATTTTATTAGCCAATTAGATCCGCTGTACGGGACGATACTACGAAAATACGACAGAGCCCTAAAACAACGCAACAACCTTCTTAAAAAACACGAGACGACGCAGGACGAGCTATTCGTCTGGGATGTGGCGCTCAGCGAATATGGTGCGTATATTATCGAACAGCGCGTGCAGTTTATCGAACAAATTAATACGCATTTAAATGACGCCTATAACGCCATCGCTCAGTCAGATGATTATGTCTCGATCCATTATTCACATACGATTATCGGTTCGATAAAACAAAAAATATTAAACGAGCTTCACGCCAGTAGTGAGCGTGATAAATATTTAGGCTACACCAGTATCGGACCTCATCGTCATGATGTGATTTTTCGTTACAATAACTCCCCTGCTCTCACTGTCGCCTCGCGTGGAGAGGTGCGCAGTGTCGTGCTGGCATTAAAATTTCTGGAAGTGGAAATCATTGAACGGCTAACGGGTAAGAAGCCGATCGTCCTGCTAGACGATGTCTTTAGTGAATTAGATGAATCACGCCAGGCAGCACTGATGACTAACGGATTGCAGACACAGCTAATTATCGCCACGACAAATAGCAATCAAAGCAGCGACCAACTAGGGTGCGTCGTCAACTTATCGCTCGATAAGTAATGTCGTTTTGTCGGCCGCGTAAAGCTTTGTAACACTTGTCTCGTCATCGATAGGTGTAACAGTCATATGGTAATCATCTTTTCGGTTCACCTTGAGGTCAAAGGTTAGTGAACTCATTTCGGTATTTTCAGATGATTTGATATAGCGCATACTATCAACAACAAGGCTCACTTCCTCAAAACGCGTTTCTTGATTTAGCGAATATTCGGCGATTGTTGCTTGAATGGACTGTATTTCTTCTGGTGATAAACCGCGCTCAAGTAAATTTGAAAAGCCAGGGTAAATAATTAGATTTTTCAACGACGCTTCGCTTCCCTGAGGAGCGTTGTCAGATTTTATTATTTTCTCGCCAGAAGATGGATCGGTGTAGACTTCCTCATTTTGCGAACCATGTTGCGATTGAAGCGTAAAACCGACTATAGCAAGCACCAGTATGGCGAAACCGACACTCGCTGCTATGATAATTTTAATTCTACCTGTCATTATAACGCTCCTTTTTATTGCTTATAAAATGCATAGACCACACTTGCACTGTCACTGCGGATATCAGTTAAGATCTTATTTACCGTCGGCTGGTTCACTGGTGAAGTATTTGTTTCGCTTCGACCTGGATCTGCGACCATAAAGTTACCTTCCGCAGTTATGCCGCGAATCACGACGGCATGCCGCGTCGGCATGAACGGTGCAGTACCGGTGGAAATCGCCATAATTTGCCCTCCGTTATCAAAAACCGCCTTATAGGATTCAATGACAGATTTATTTGCTATTGTTTCGACTTTCAGGCCGAACGCACCTGCAGCGGTTAACGGGGATGAATTATAACTCCCAAATCCAGGGTTCCAAAGGTTGTTTTTATCGTAATAATCAATAGTATTCTCTGGTGTAATTGCTGCTCCAGTGATATTTCTTGCGATCATGGCGAGTGAAGTTGGTATGCAGGCGTTCTGACACATCGTACCGCCTGAAGGTGTTAGTCTTGTGCCCCATGATCCACCGTAGGGGGGAAATTGACATTGATTATATATAACGAAGCTATCACTTAAAAATTTAGTTGAGTCCGTATTAGGTCCTGTGCCTGGTTGTGAGCTACAATTGGATGAAACAGCTGTATTTGGCGTAGCTAGTGCTAGACTTTTTAGCTTGTCGTATGCTTTGCGTGCCCCACCTCCACGCGCGGTAACGATCGTCTCTTTAGAATCGTTAGAACCTTCGTAGTCGCGGTGGAACACGAAGGCAGCATCTTCTGGGGTGGTTGCAGCTTTTAAGGATGCAAGGGCGTTCGGAAATTTTTGATTCAACTCTTGCCATACGTAGTCAAGTTGTAGTGATAAATCAACGATTGATCGTCCGGATGACTGACTTAGGGCGACAAGTGGCTTTTGACGATCATCCCATGTCCACTGCGCGATACCGAACCCGGTGCCGTGAACTGGGATGTAACCTGCTTGTTTGATTGTGCCATCTTCCGATGCGCCAGGATCGATACGATCATACGCCTCTTTTTTAAAGTTACTGATAATACCTGCCGCCTGCTCAGCACTAAGTCCCTTTCCTGTAAAATAGTGGAAAACTTTTTCCGTATTGTCATTTCCTACTAGTGGTCCACTTGGTGTTCCAGCGACTGGCGCGGCGCAGTCTTTGGCATTCGGGTCATAGTAAAGAATATTATTACCGCTATAAAAATCATCGTAGCAAATCTTTGGATCGGTTGGGTTTGGAATTGTACACAACGAATCTTCTGCTGAGGCAGTATACGGAGCGGTCAATGACGAAAATATGAACGCCGATAGCGCCCCGATGATCATAATTCTTTTTAGTCGATTCATAATGATAGTATAGCCTGTTTAATGTTATTGAGTAGGTGGCATCGCGTGCTCATCAGGTCGATCGGCATTTGTATTATATCTAGATAAATAAATATTCGAATAGTATATTGCATACTGATTTACGTCATAGCCTCGTTCTTTCAAGTCATTAAGTGCTGCAGTTTTGACTGCCTCTGATGCTGGATCAAAAGTTGTCGCATACGGGACGTACGGCAGATTTAATGGTGTAATAAAGAGCGGCAGTTTGTCCGTCCCTTCTGTTTGTACGTCTTTATAGTAATCAATCCTGTACGAGTCGGTGCGGATGATACTTCTAATATTCTCGGTTCCGACAAGAATCTCTAAATCACCAAGAGTGTAACCCATCTGTTGAAGAGTGTCTTTCGCTGCCTTTTCCCCCTGAGTTGTCGTCGTAACAATGCATACTGCTTTAGTATCCGTCTTTGGTTGTTTGACTGAGGGGCAGGCATTAATCGAATAATTAACCCCCGACAGCGGTAAATTCTTAATTAATTCGTTAGACTTGACTTGCTTGTATTCATTGATGACGTTTTGAGATTCTGAACTGTCGGCTAATACCTTTTTTGCCGCATCAGTTAATGGAGTGAGTGCCATGACAATACGGTGCTGTTTATCATCTTCGACGATTAAACTCTTTTCTTCTGTTCGGAAGCCGTCACGTGTGAACGCAACTTTGTAAGTTCCGGGAGTGAGCTTTATTTTTTCATTATGACTTATTTCGCGTTCCTTGCCATTGATAACGAAAGTCAGCTGCTGTGGTGCTAAGACAAATTCTATTACCCCTTGCGGTCGAGTAAAATACCATCCAACAACAGACAATATTGTGATTGTTAGAATGCCGAGGATGAGTGTAGTTTTAGTTGGTTTCATGATAATACCTCTATGGTTTAATTAATGGCCATGGATCACGCATGCCTGGTCCTTCAAAGCTTGGAGTCGCGCGGCCTTCCCAGATTTCAAAGTGGACATGAGGAGCAGATGAACAGCCTGATCCACCGGTATATCCGATCAAATCACCCGCCTTCACGACATCACCGGTCTTTTTTACGAAGCGGCTCAGGTGGGCATATACGGACGTGTATGTTACACCATCGACGTTATGGGTTATCCAAATATCTTTTTGAATAGGGTCGCTCATCTGTCCAAGAACGGGACACCACGATCCGCCCGCAATCGAGTAGACACTATATTCACGCGTCTGTATGACACCATCTCTTGTCGCGTAAAATGGTGAACCGGCTCCAACATTAAGGTCGATACCCGTGTGATATCCCCTCCCGCGCGGACCAAATGGACTGCTAGGTGTTGCGCCTGCGCTAGTAGGGAATGTCCAGCCTCCGGGAGTGATATTGCTGCTATTTTCACCTGGTGTTAAAACAGGTTCCCCTGTAGTAGGCACACCTGTCGGAACTTCAATTTCGTCTTCATCTTCGGCCTCGCTCAGGGTCTTATCAAGCGTATAAATGCGGAAATTGCTAATCATAGGGTCGTCTGTCCTTAAGCATCGACTGCCGTCAAGCCATTTGTAGCCATCCGGTGTACCAAGAGGATCAACACTATTTACCTGTCCGCTCTCTTGGAATGTTTCGCCGAATGGCATAATTCGGTAGGCGCAGTAATCAAGGAATTTACCGTATTCAGCACCCTTACCTTCTTCACCGTACGTGCGAGTATCAAAGTAGGAATTGATAACACCGTTAAGCATGTCCATGGCAAAACCTTGGGATTCAGACGGGATAGGTGGCGTGTAGCCAATTGGTAGACCGCTCGTCGTATCTTTTTCGACGTATCCATTATCTTCCATGTATTTTGCCACCTCGTCTGTATCAAGCTTCAGGTCTTCGAGTGGCATAATATACCGGACGTTACACTGTACGTCAGCATCAATATTCATCTTGTCATACCCCTGATCATCACATTTTCCGAAGCGAGCAGGATCAATGGTCGCTGCGTAGGTAGAAAGTGGGACGAACGCTTTACTTATCGAACTAGTGGTAAAGGACATTACGCTACCAAATGTTGACTGAGCATTATTGGCGGAGTTGATATATGGCAGCATCGATCGCCCAAGTGAACCTAGAAACGAGTACTGATTATTGATGTCAAGCGGATTCGCGTTTGCTCTTTCCACCGCTATATAATCATTTTTACTTTCAACCTGCAGATTATTATATGCCATGATTTGCTCGCTATTTCCAGGTATCATACCGCGACTCTTGGCTGATTCACTAAGGATACCTGCAGTCCCTGTCCATACGGCAGCAGCACGATCAAGTGGCGCTTCGCTCATTCCTGCTGAGAGGATTGATCCTGACAATGCGCTATTGATAATCGTTTCAAGTAGTAAGCTCGCGACGATTAACGAGCCGCTTGTTGCCGCTTGGGCAACCGTCAATCCTCCGCCGGAGAATATTGCCCCAACAATACCGACGACCAGCCCGACGCCACGCACCGCCCAGTTTTGCACGAACTCACAGGCTTTAGCATCGCCAAGACTTACCATCGCATCTGCAATCGCTGCAAAATTTGAAAAGCCCGACAGGAGTGTATTTTGCCCCATGCCAAGCGAGTACTGCGTCTCAGTTAATGATGTTGAATTAAATTGTCCCATTGATGACATTTTATAGAGGGGTGAATCCATGGCATTCATACCATAATTCGGGTTATCTTTCATAGCTACTTCAGCGCTGGGCGTGATTAGACGCGTTTGTAGGTTGGGGGTGACGGATTTATCAATATCGACAACCTTCGCACGACTATCAGTGCTACCGAAAAATTCTCCAACCACTTGAGCGTTTTCCATAGTAATATCACCAGCTTTCATTTGGCTAATAAAACTAAGTTGTTTCATGGCGTATTGCGCTAATTCATACTGATTAGCGATCTTTGCGGCGACTGCTGCGCCACCGATCATATTTTTGATTGTACACGCTAGGTCCCAGTAACCTAGAATACCTATCCCCTTCAGGACATTAGAGGTTAGACGACTTGGTGGTTGTGCGTTTCCAACCCTCACTACGGTCGCTTCGGATCTGAGTCTATGCGCCTCAGTGTAAACTGCCTGACTAGCGTCACCGTCTAAATAAAAGCCTGGCTTACCATCCGATGCAAGAACTGGACCATTTTCGTTTACTGCAGGAATGAATTTAACGTCTTTAATTTCATTCACTCCAGCCTTATTCATCAAGGCATTCACCCTTTCCTGGTGTGTCCCCTTTAACTCTGGAGGGCGTTTAGAGATGCCAAAGCGCGCAAGTGTTCGTTTGACGAAGTTAGAATCATTTAAACCAAGAAACTTCATATTCAAGGCGGTTTTTTGTGCAACGCGTAAGCTCGTGTTAGTTTTCATGTTCGCCATGAAGTCTTTTGCGTCCATTCGGTTGTCGCGGAAAGTATAGTGAGTCGGCGCAATACGTTTTCCTAAGCCTGGTGAACTTACGCCTTCAACATGAATACCCGCGCGCGCATATCGAGCAACCTGCTTAGCTGACATCGTCTTGAATTTACAACGAATAGATAACTTAGTACAGCCTGCTACGGATTCTTTTGCGTTGGTGGTTATTATCTTATTACGCAACATCGCTGTACCTCGTATGTCGAGTGCAGCCAGTTGATCATTGAGGTCATCGGTGACATTTTCCATGAAGGCAATTGGCGCTAATGCGCCTCCGAATAAACTACCTAGGCCGATACTACCTCCAAGAAAGATGGTTATAATTAACCCTACCGGTCCTTTTTTCTTTAAGATTGCCTGGACATTTGCCGCAGACAACTTTCGGTCACGCGCGAAGGGTTTGTCGCCGTATACGCCACGGCCGGTAACTTTATTTCTCCATGGTCCCTCTTTTTCGGCGTCTTTTACAGAATCGATGTTCTCGCTAGTGTTATTGTTAGACTTTGTCTTCTCGACGTTGGCATCTTCTTGGCTACTATCAGCGGTTGTCCCGTTATAGTTTTTTTCCATTTCATCAAGAGCGGCCGCCTCTTTTTGGCGGCGCCTTGCCTCGCTCGAAAGATCGTATTGAGTATCCCCTGCTTGTTTTTCGTCTAGATCGTTTTTATACCCAGTTGCCATAAATTGCCTTTATTATACGCTATATTCACCAGGATTCATGTAGCCGTTATTAGTCTGAGTCGGCGCCGGGTTATTGCGAAGTGGTGTGGTTGATATCAGGCCCTGTTCGGTTGGACTTGCCTGAATTTGGATATGAACATGGTTTTGTCCAGCAAAGAATAATCCTTGTCCGACTGGGAAGTTGGCAAGTCGTTTCTTCTCTTCCTCGGTAAGCTTAAAGACGTCAGAGAGTACGTCAACCGCACTGGATGACTGCTTTAGTAATAACTGCATTGATGAGTTAGCGACAATTGCTCGTCCCATCTTGCTACCCATAAAGTCTTCAACATCTTGTGTAATGGTGGTTAAACCAAGGTAATATTTACGGGCGCGCTTCGCAAGGCTAAACAAGAAGTTAGCCGAGTCATCGTATTTCATTAATTGCCATGCCTCGTCAACGATTAGCATACGCTTTTTCTGCTGAGACCGGGTGATGTTCCAGATGTGCGACAGGACAATATACATCGCGACTGGGCGCAGTTCATCTTCAAGATCACGAATATTAAAGACGACCATGTGGTTATTGATATCAATATTACTTTGCTGACTAAAGATACCAGCGAATGTACCCGAGGTGTATTTACGTAAACGCTGTGCCAATGCCGGGCCTGTGCCACCCATGTGCAGAAGCGTGTCGTACAAATCAGAAATAGTTGGTGGCAATGAATTATGCGTTAGTGGATCGCTCGTGATACCGGCGCGGGCATAAGTGTCAATTAACCCTTGGTCAAGGTCGGCTTCTTCGGCAGGATTTAGTCCGGCCATCAGTTGTCCACCAGCGGTCATTTGACTACCGCCAAGCATTAAACGAAGTAAACCATGTAGCGTCACTAGGTTGGCGCGTAACGCATCATCAGCCTCATCGCTATCAATGACGCGTGGAAGATCAAACGGGTTAATGCGCGTATCAGCGTTCAAGCTTAGACGAATGTAACTACCGCCAACAGCGTCGGATAGTTTTTGATATTCGTTTTCAGGGTCAATAATCAAGACATCTGATCCAACCATCATACTGCGGAGTGCTTCTAGTTTGACGGTAAATGATTTACCTGCACCAGACTTTGCAAAGACAACCATGTTAGCGTTTTCAAGACTAAAGCGATCAAAGATGACTAGTCCATTATTATGCATGTTAATGCCATACAGCACACCCTTTTCTTGTGTTAGATCAGCGCTCGTAAATGGGAAACTGGTACTAATTGCACCGGTATTCATATTGCGTCGAATCTGCAGCTGGTCGCTCATCTGCGGAATCGTACTGTTCATACCTTGTTCTTGTTGGCTACTGGCAACCTTACTAAATATCAGCTGTTGGCCAAATAGCGTCTCGATTTTGTGTTGAACGAAACTCAGCTCATCAAGACTGTCGGCGTATAACGTCACGTAAAGACCATAACGGAAGAAACGCTCAGCGCCAACCTGCAGTTGATTACGAAGTTCTTCGGCATCTGCCATAGCCGCTTCCATACCTGGATCACGGACTCGGCCTTTTTCACTATTAATTGCCATAGAAGCTTCTAACTGTGTCACTTTCTTACGAAGATTATTCAAGACGACCTGGCTATCAACAGGATAAATAAACATACTGATATCTAATACTTCATCAATATTAATAAGCGTGCTTAGCCAACCTGTGTAGATTTCGCGCGGGTAGCCGTAGACGTACAGAGTGCGACCATATTTTGTCCCCAGGCGGAAGTGACTTGAATGTATCTCGAGGCTGCTTGGTGCGATAAGATCACGAAGCGTTGTCATACCCTTTAAAAAGGCCTGTTCAACTTCTATCTGCTCGGCAGCACGTTGCTGGGCGGCAATATCAATTGGATCTAGTTTCTTCTTCCCCACGGTTACATTCCCCCTTCTGAAAGATGTGGACGAGGTGCTTCACCTTCGCCTTTGCGAACATACGTTGATGTCACGCGCTCAAAGTCACCAAGCGGTTCGCGGACTGCGGTATCTGGATTGTACATATTGTAATATAACTCACCAAGCTCTTTGGTGTTTAATTGTACGCTTTTCACGCCAAGTTGAAACAAGCCGCTTGTTACGGAACCGACGCGGTTTTTAATTTCATCTTTTGCCTTATCGTACGTCGTCTTATCGATCTTGGTGGCAGTTGATTGCGGTTGAGAAAAAATCTTACCAAAGAAACCTTTACCTTGGTCTTTAAGAGTATTCAAATCACCTGCTGGGTAATATGGAACAACGATAAAGAAGCTTTTATCCATAATATTGGCTTCTTGTGACAGGACGTCGATAAAGTTAATGTAATCATCCATCAGTACGTTTAATAGCATATTATCCTGCGCACGTCGGATAGCTGACAGTCGTTCAATATATGGCCCGATGTCAACTCGCTGGGAACGGATAAAAATTTGAATAGGAAAATACAGCGCGTTCAAAAAATTTTGATAGCTATATTCAACGCCTTCGCGTTCGCGCGAGCTCATTAAGTCGAAGTTGATAGATTTACACGCAACCACTGCTCGAAAACTGCTGTCGCTCATAATTACCATGCCATCACGGATTTCCGATATTAGTAGACTATTCTGGGTCGTATTTTGAGCCACAGGAAGCTTAGCTGGCTGGTCACTAGCTACTGGCGTTTGGGTCGGTTGAGTAGAACCGTTAACACCGGGGTTTATTGGCGTAGCCTGAGGTTGCTGTTGATTATTCGGCGGCACGATCCCATTTCTTCCTTGTTGTTACAACTGTCTCACCTTAACGTAGCGATATCACCACTTCGTTTGCGTCCTCTTCTTGCTGACGATTGCGGTTTGCTTGTCGCGCTATTGCCTCCACGGATAAATCATGGTGGTTATTTGCTAGGTCTATTATATCAGGTGAAACAAGTTTTTTGCTAGTGGTTATTGGTTCTGGTTGTATGACAGGGGCTGGCGGTGATACTGACGGATATTGCGGAGCAATTGGACGCTGTGGTTGTGGTGGATTCGTTGGCTGAGCATACTGCTGTGGTCTACTGACGGGCTGTTCGCTAATGGGTGAAACGACGGACTGGTGCATAGAATTGGGATATGGATTAAAGCTAACGTGCGGCTGAGTGATGTTATCTACTGCCGGCGGCCGGAATGAAGAAATTGTATTTACGGGTGGCTCTGTTTCTGTAAACACCGAGGGGTTGCTGGGAAGTGACGGTGGTTGCGTTGGAGCACCAAACGTTGCATATGGATCAGCTAATGATGGCGCAGTGTATTGTGGTGCAGGAACGGGCACTTCAGGGCTAAACTGGCTTTGATGCATCCGATCCAGGATTTCCTGGCGATGGCGAACATCTGACTTATTGATCATCGTGTCAAATGACCTTGCAACCCCACCATCGACTGCTAATATATCCTCAGCGCTTTGGGCTTCAAAGTATACCTCGTTTTGCATCGGGCTTACTGTTTGCGTCGTCGCGACTCCACGAATCGCCCATCCGCCAGTATCGACGATGTCAGCCAGATAAGACAATCGCCGTTCAGCTTCTGACTGCGTTAAATCCTTTATGCGGTGAATTTCAACTAGTTTTGGTACGGTGATTTCAATTAAGGACTGAATACCATCAGCCTGCCATAATCGCTTGCGTGGCTTTAGATGGAATGCCACAATTGCCGCTAAATAAATTTCCATTGGCTGATCTTTGCGAAGCGGTAGTGCAAGTGCGCCAAAAAATAAGATGATCGGTAGCGGGATGATTGCGAGGCCGATAAACAGCCGCGACAGCCCCCAAGCAATTGCGATCGAGATCGCCACGATAATTAGGTATATGAATTGACGGAAGCTAAACGGGCCGATTAGCTTGTCGTCTGCCTCAACATCCTGCGGTACCTTGTAGACTGCCATATTGCTTATAGTATAGCGCAGTCGCCCGCCATAATACAGTGATTAATTACCGGTAACCCCTATGGATTTGATGGTGGCCGTGGAGGGTTCGGTGGGGGCTGCGGGATACTTGATGGGGGTGTTTGGTTTCCGTATGGATTGTAGATACCGCCTGTGCGTGGTGTATAACCGGTAGTGTGCGGTGGTATGGATGTTCGGTAGTTAGCTGGACTCGCGTTAGGTGGCATGTTGTGCTGAATGTTTAATGTACCAGGTTGTACGTTAATAGTAGTAGGTGTCTGAATTGGTGGTAATGAGGTATATGTCGTCGGTGATTGTGTAGGCTGCGGCGGAGCAGTTGCGGTGGATGCCTGAATAGGTTGTGGAGGAGTAATTCCTGATATGCGATGAAATTCA
>JAQGHC010000014.1 GCA_028289015.1 Candidatus Saccharimonadota bacterium
CCATACCATTGACGTGTAGCCAAATAGGCGTTTACGCGAGAATGTCGCAACAACTTCAGAGAATATGCCAAATGCAGGGAGGACGAGGATATACACTTCGGGATGGCCCCATGCCCATATCAGGTTGACGTACATCATCATATTGCCGCCACCATCGGCGGTGAAAAAGTGCATACCCATCGTTCGATCCAAGTAAAGTAAAGTTAATGTAACCGTTAGGATGGGAAACGCAAAGATGACCATAATCATTGATATCAGAACTGACCAAGAGAAAACGGGCATTTTCATCTATTTCATACCTGGTGTGCGCATTTTAAGAATAGTGACGATAAAGTTAATGCCTGACAGTAAACTACCAATACCTGATAGTTGCAAGCTCCAGATCCAGTAGTCGACGCCCACTCCTGGGCTGTATTGAATGCCAGATAGCGGCGGGTAAGCCAGCCAGCCTGCTGCAGAAAACTCACCTAGGACCATAGGAAGGTTGATAATGATCATTCCAGCGAAGAATAGCCAGAAGCTGACGGAGTTGAGAAAAGGAAATGCGACATCCCGTGCGCCAATTTGAAGAGGAACGATGAGATTGATAATACCGAACATTAGCCCCATCGCAACGAAGAATATCATAATCGTACCGTGGGCGGAAAATACTTGCTGGAACGTGTCGGCCGTGAATAGACCATTGGAATCTCCGACTGACAGTGCTTGTTGTAGGCGCATCATAATGACATCTGCAAATCCGCGTAGCATCATAACAACGGCGACGATAATATACATGACACCAATCTTCTTAGGGTCAAGGGAGGTGATCCATTCTTTCCAAAGCCATGTCCAACGTTTTAGATATGTAACAAGTGCCACGAGGCTAAGTGCGCCAAGGGTCATTCCGATACCAGCACCTAAAGTCACCATTTCTTGAGGTAACGCGTCGAGACTGAGCTTGCCTAAAATATCTGCAAATAAATTCATTAGTGCGCTTCCATCTCCATGTGTTTCATATGGTCCATTTCGCTCATATCATGAGCAGGGGTTTCTGTATTCTTTGTTGCTGGCATCATATATTTCATTAATATCGTATCATAAAGTCCATCAGTACTAGATCCGTAAAGGGTAACGGGGTTGTTTGTGCTTTGAGCGGCAAGAACACTATACTCGCTTGTTGTAAGGTGGCGGGGTGATGCTTTGACATTCGCCACCCATGCATCATAATCTGCCTTGCTGGTAGCTCGGGCGATAAATTTCATACCAGAGAATCCCTCGCCGCTGATATTAGCAGACGATCCTTTGTAGTCACCGGTTTCGGTCGCATTCAAATGAAGCTTCGTTGTCATGCCGGCCATTGCATAAATCTGACCGCCTAATTGCGGTATCCAAAATGAATTCATCGGTGCGTCAGCTGTGATAACGAAGTTAACTGGCGTGTCAACTGGGAACTGCACCATATTGACAGTTGCGATATTTTGTTCAGGGTAAATGAATAGCCATTTCCAGTCGAGTGCAATCACCTGTACGGTGATCGGCTTTACGTCCGATGATAAGGGCTTATGTGGATCGAGGTCATGCGTACTCGTCCACGTGACGACAGACAGAATAGTAATAAGAATGATCGGGACTCCCCACCAGATGGCTTCGGCAGTACGACTACCAGTGGCGTCTGGAGTATACTTTGCCTTGGTATTACTTTCGCGATAGCGCCAGGCAATGACAATGGCTAATACGAAAACTGGTATCACAATAATGAACCCAAGTAGGGTAGTGAAAACAAGCAGATCGTATTCCTTTAGGGAAATAAGCCCCTTGGGTTTCAAAATGTCAATGTGTAGCGTACTGACATACCAACTGCTAACAGTAGCTAGCGTAATAAACGCTAGCACTATTAGGATAATGCGAATCTTATTTTTCATAGGGTTTTGCTTTCGCATTGTGCACTTATTTTACCACAAGCGCCATAGAGATAGGAGTTAATTCATCGGAATTATCTGGAATATAACTTAAGTATAGGTATATAATTATATGAGAAATCGAGGGAAGCTCGATCGAACCTACTCGGATGAGTGTGGCAATTATATCGTCCAAGGAGATGATTATGTTCGCTGCTGCGTTAGAGATAATATTTTGGACTTCAGTTAAGGCGGCGATATGTCTTTCCGCTTTTTGCCTGCCGTTGGTATTACTAATTATTACCCGGCGGACACTTAAAAATGCCGAACGTCCTGTCTGGGTATGGGCGTTAGCGGTCGCGAACATCATACTTGCACTGAATTACGGTTGCCTGATATTGTCGCGGCAGATGGATACATTGTACGCAACGGCATTTGTTGGGTATGCTACGGTGTTTGTGTATGTCCTGGTTTTATGGCTGATCAAGGTTTTTGGGCGGGCGTGGCGCAGGCTTTTTGGTAGTCCGCAGGTGGAAGAGGAGGACGATCGAATCGGAACAGGGTTGCTCATGCCATAATCCATCACGTCGCTCCAAGTGTCCGCATCGAGCTAGTAAGCTCTGCGTTGACGCGTGGAGCTTACTCTTTTTCTGCTATAATTCAAAATAATGAAAACCATCAAACCATCGCATATTCGTAAAGTTATGAAAAAGACACACGATCCGATCTGGCAATTGCAAGGCGGCGTACTAGTAATTATGGTGTTGCAGTACTTTACGAACAGCTCATTTTTGCCGTATGACAAATATATCATTATTGCGTTCGAGGCTATCGTGTTATTTGCGCTCGCTATCGTAACAAGTGACGGCTATCATCGCGTTTCAAAAACACGGCGGTCACTTGCGATGGTGTTGATCACAATCGTTGCGGTGATCAATATCTTTTCTTTGATCTTTTTAGTACAGGCATTATTGTTTGGTGATATGAGTAACATTAACGGACATGATCTGCTACTTAACGGTATGACGATCTATATTACAAACATCTTCATGTTCGCGCTGTTGTACTGGGAAATGGACGGCGGAGGGCCGGACAGGCGGGTCGCTAATGAGCGACAGCGCGATTTTATTTTTCCGCAGATGATACATAAAGGTATAGCTAAGGTCGGCTGGTTGCCTGGATTTACCGACTATCTTTATCTCTCGACGACGAACGTAACAAACTTTGCGTCTGCAGATACTGTACCAATTTCTCATCGCTCAAAATTGCTGATGATGATACAGGCGATAGTATCGGTAATCGCGGTCGTGCTGGTAGCAGCACGAACCATCGGCGTTCTAGGGTAGTGAGCGCGTTGTAAAAGACACTCAGTTTTCACACATTTTCACGGTCTATACTAATAGGATAAGCGGCTTTAATAAACGCTTTATAAAGGGGGTTTGCAATGCGCATATCAACTAAAACCTTGGCGACTTTACTTGTCGTAACCGCAGTAGCTGCGGCTGTGCCTGGCATCAGTAGGATGCCGGGAAGTAAACGCCGACAGGAGTCGCAGTTTGATCGCTTGCTGCAAAGGCATGATCGTAAAGGTGAACTGCGTTCTGATGTTTTGGGCTTGAATCCGTACGAGTTCCGAAGCATGCAAAGGAAATTATCATTTGATGAAATCGCTCATCGTCGTGGCTTTGCCGACAAGCGGGCATTTCGCATGGCGTTACTAGGGAAATTAAAGAATGAGCTTCGAATGAGAGGCTGGACAACAAAGCGCATCGATCAGTATATGACGATGCGAAGTGGGCGGCTAGGGTAGTTGCATGCGCGTCGGCTCGTAGTATACTGGGCTTATGACAACACAAACACTTATTACACTTTTTGCTGATGGCGCCGTAGTACCCATTATCTTAATCGCTGGGTATGCATTATTGTTCCTTGTGCCAAAGGGACATCGTTTTGAGGCATATGCCCGCGTATTAATGGCGGGCATTACCGCGTATTTATTAGCGAAACTACTTGCGAGTGTCTATCAGCCAAGTATCGAGCGACCGTTTGAAACATTAGGAGTGGAGCCTGGGGCGTCATACCTCCCGAATGCAGGCTTTCCGTCCGACCATGCCTTGTTCACGGGATTTTTGACTTTGGCAGTCTGGTTCGAGACGAGACGTAAGGGCTTAACTATGATCTTAGTCGCTTTAACTATATCTGTTTGCATCGGTCGCGTGCTTGCGCTGGTGCATACACCACTGGATGTCATAGGCGGATTAACAGTAGCGAGCGTCGGTGCGTTGTGGTATTTGCAAGCTGGCAGAACTAATGTTTCACCAAACACTCGCACAAAACACAAAAACATAGTACACTAATCTCCATACGAAACAGGAGAGAAAAATGACCGATACATACGGCAATGATACTCAAATGTCACTTGTGGCAATGAATATGAAAAAACTACTATTCATTATTGCAATTGGCGCTATCGCAGGCTTGGCAACTTGGGGGTTGACGATCTTATTAGATACATACATCTATAAAGCCATTCTTTGTAATAGTGACACTGCAGTGCAATGTTCTTCGTCGTATCAATATTCGACGACAACAGCAACGATTATTGGCGCTGCTGTCGGATTGTTCGCCTTAGTGCGGTTACATGTTTTTCGTCCTTTACTTATCATTATTGCCTCTTTCGTTTCATTATGGGGGCTATTGTTACTTGTGCTTCCGTTGTCATGGTACGGTGAAGCGCTTGCCATCGCTGGATTACATGCGGTTGCCTTCGGTCTTTTTAGCTGGATTGCAAGAATAAAGCGTTTTTATATTGCAATTATATTTGTCATTCTTTTGGTCGTTGGCGTGCGCGTCGTTCTAAATAGCTAGTGCTATACTGGTGCTATGGAACAAATTATTCTTTTCGTAGTGTTGTCGGTGGTTATTATTGGATTTAGCGCGGTTGTTTTTACTCTCAATCAGCGTTTGCGTGAGTTAAAAAACTCGAGCGCCGTTGAAATGGTCAAGACAGATGTGACGGAGTTATCTCGAAATATCGCATTACTGCAGCAAAGTATGGGGGATCGATTAGAGCGTAATAATGTTGCTATGCAGACATCAATGCAAAAACAGCTAGGGCAAAGTGCACAACTGGTTGCGGACGTAACGCAGCGCCTAGCAAAATTAGATGAAACGAACCGTCGAGTGGTTGACGTTGCGGACGAACTGAAGACGCTGCAAAATGTATTGCAAAATCCAAAACAACGCGGCGTATTCGGCGAATATTACCTTGAGTCCGTTTTGGATAATATTCTTCCTCCAAAGAATTTTCAAATGCAGTATAAATTTAATAATGGCGACATTGTAGATGCGGTGGTCTTTTTAGAAAAAGGACAGGTGCTACCTGTTGATAGTAAGTTTAGCCTCGAAAATTACAATCGTATGGTCGGTGAAAACGACAAGGCGAAGCGAGCGCAGCTGCTCGCGAGCGTACGAAACGACCTAAAGGGTCGCATTGATGAAACGAGTAAGTATATCCGTCCGGACGAAAATACGATGGATTTTGCCTTTATGTTCATTCCGAGTGAATCGCTGTATTACGACTTATTGATCGGTGACGTCGGAACGGGGAGTAGCGCTCGTGATCTTATTGAGTATGCTTTTCGTGACAAGAAAGTTATCATTGTCAGTCCAACGAGCTTTATGGCATACCTCCAGACGGTGCTACAGGGCCTGCGGAGCCTCCAGATAGAAGAACAAGCTAAAGAGATTCAGGTACGGGTCGGACAGCTTGGGCGCCATATTAGCGCTTATGATAGTTTTATGCAAAAACTAGGCGGCAGTCTGAGTACGACAGTCGGCCATTACAATACTGCGCATAAAGAACTGAAAAAGATTGATAAGGATATCGTCAAGATTGCTGGCTCGGCGCCAAGTGTCGAGCCGTTCCTGATCGATAAGCCGCAAAAGGATGAATAACAAAAAACCCGCTCGTTACCGAGCGGGTTTTTGAATGAAGAGCTATGCTTACGCAGTAGCGTCTTTTTGTGCAGTGCTAACAAGATGGTAAAGACCAAATCCTGCAACGGCACCAAGGATGGAACCGATAACGTAAACAGCGATTGGCCAAACACTACTGAAGTTGATAGCCTGTAGGCTAATTGCAACGGCAGGATTTAGGATAGCGTTTGCGCTAAAGAATACGGCAACTGAACCGGCAACCATCAAACCAAGGAATACGCCAAGGCCGAGTGTAAACGATTTTGCTGTACGGTCGCGTACTTCACGGAATGCACCAGCAGCAACGAACGCAAAGATCATTGTACCTAGGAATTCACTTAAGAAGATATACCATTCTTTGCCTTCAGGTAGAGCAGCTGCCTTAAATAGGCTTGGAGCCTGGCTTAACTGATCGGTAGCTTGTTGTGCGACACCGCCTAGGAATGCATTTAATACGACAAGTGCAAGCATTGCGCCAAGAATTTGAGCGACAATGTAAGCGATTGCACGTAGTCCGCTCATGCGGCGTGTAGCCCATGCGCCAACAACAAGTGCAGGGTTTACGTATCCGCCGGATATTGAACCAACGGCAAAGACGACACCAGCAAGTGCGAACAACGCAAGAATTGGCTGACCTTGGCCGGCAACAAGAACGGCAGCGAAAATGAATGTACCGACAAACTCAGCGATAAGTGCTGCAGCAAGTGGCGTACGAACAAGTCCGAAGCGGCGGCTCGAAGATGACGATACAGCAGCGGCGCTGTGTGTAGGTCGTGATTCAACAGCCTTTAGAGTTGTTACTTTAGTTGATGTTGATGTTTGCTTCTTTGCAACCGGTGCTTTCGCAGTCGATTTCTTTACAGTTGAAGCGGCTTTTTTAGTCGCCATATAATTCCTCCTTTAATTGTGAAATATGAGGGTAGTATAGCATAAATTTTATTGCGTAAACATGAGTGCTACAATATGAGCATGGGATTATTTATTAGACAAGACGACAGCAGAAGTGAATTACAGCGACGATTAGCCGCAGAATTAACTGAGAAGGCGCGTAAGCGGGCCGAGCTTGAGGACAAGCCGGCGCGTGATGGCGTAAAAGATTCAGCCTACGTTAAAGATACGCAAGGGACATCAAAATACGCGTGGGTATGGATTTTGCTTATTGTCGTCGGCATCATCGTAACGATCATTAGTATGTTCGTCTAAGCGGATATTATTTTATTCTCGATTTTTCACTGTGGTGTAGCGTATACTAATAGGTAGTTATGACGAACATCGACGAACTTCGTGCCGATCTTTTAGCACGCATTACCCAATCAAATGATCCGCGAAGTATTTTAAAAGCGGATGAAATTAAACAGCTATATACGGTTATTCCAACACTTGATCCTTCCGAGCGCGGATCCTATGGCAAGGCAGTTAACGCACTTAAAGTTGTGCTAGAAGCCGCAGTAGTCGAACGTGAGTCCACTCTTGAAGACAGTACGGTCGTACCGCTCGACGTTACAGCACCCTGGGATGTTAATGCCACCGCACTGCAGTTACTTTCAACCGAACAAGGGACGCAGCATCCATTAACGCGTGAACTTGAAAACGTCATTGATATCTTTACTCGTATGGGGTTTGAGGCGATCGAATCTCGTCAGATCGACGATGATCATCATATGTTCGGCGCGCTAAACTTTCCTGAAAATCATCCTGCACGCGATGGGTATGATACGTTCCGTACCGAAGAGGGATTCATTCCTCCTGCGCATACTAGCACTATGCAACATCGTATTTTAAAAGCAGGTAAAGCAAAACTTGAAGCGGGTGGCAACATCGCCGCAGTTAGTTACGGTCGCGTATTTCGCAATGAAGATGTCGATGCAACTCATGAGCACACGTTTTATCAATGTGAAGGTATATTTGTTAGCAGTGACGCGACGTTGGGTCAGATGCTTGGGACGCTACGTAGTTTCTTTGAAGTATATTACGGTCAAAAATTAAAGATTAAAACGCAGCCAGCGTATTTTCCGTTCGTCGAACCTGGCCTAGAATTTGCCATTGAAAAACCGGCGGCACTTGGTGGTAAACCAGGCGATTGGTTAGAGATGCTGGGCTGTGGGATGATTCATCCGAATGTGCTTCGTGCGGCGGACATTGATCCTGAAAAGTATCGCGGCTTTGCATGGGGTGGCGGCATTGAGCGTTTGGTGATGTTGAAATATGGCATCGAAGACCTTCGTCATTTCGAATCAGGCAAGTTACAATTCTTAAGGAAGTTTAATTCATGATTATTTCTGTAAACTGGTTAAAAAAATTCACCAATATCGACGTAACGATTGACGAGCTAGCGACATTAATCGGATCACGTTTAGTCGAGATCGAAGAAGTGATTGATCTTGGTAAAAAGTACCAAGGCATTATTGTTTCTAAGGTGGTTGAATGTGAAAAGCTTGAAGGCTCTGATCATCTGAACGTTACGAAAATCGACGATGGTGGCAGGGCTGTTGATGTTGAGCGCGACGAAAACGGCTTAGTACAAGTTGTCTGCGGCGCGCCGAATGTTCGTGCGGGTATGCTGGTCGCATGGTTGCCGCCAAACAGCACTGTGCCAGAATCTTTCAATGATAAAGAGCCATTTGTTTTAGGCGCGCGTAAATTACGTGGTGTCATGAGTAACGGTATGCTCGCCAGTGCGAAAGAGTTGGACTTGTTCGAAGATCATACCGGTATTTTAGAGGTTGATGCAGATGCCGCACCTGGAAGTGATTTTGCTGAAGTCTATGAACTGAATGATTATCTGCTGGATATCGAAAACAAATCATTAACACATCGTCCTGATACGTTTGGCATTGTCGGATTTGCACGTGAAGTTGCGGCAATTCAGGGCAACGCTTTTCATACGCCAGACTGGTTGAATCAGTTACAGCCTCACCTTGATGTGCAAGATGCGATCGAAGCTCCATCAGTGACGATTGACGACCCTGCGCTATCTGACCGATACCAGGCTATTATTTTAAACGGTGCGAGTGGCGCAGCGCAGTCGCCAATCCATATCCAATCATATCTAGCGCGTGTCGGCGTACGTCCGATTAATGCAATCGTCGACGTGACTAATTACTTGATGATGCTGACTGGGCAGCCGTTACACGCGTTTGACTACGACAAAGTGATTGCCGTTGCTGGCGGTCGTGCGGATATTCATGTCCGTGCAGGTCATGATAAAGAAACCCTCGAATTACTTGATGGTCGTACGATCGAACTGACGTCTGAAGATATTGTCATTGCCTCTGGCGATACGGCAATTGGTCTTGCCGGAGCAATGGGCGGAGCGAGCACGTTAATTGATAATAATACTAAAAATATTATCCTAGAGAGTGCGACATTTAATCTTTACAATCTGCGCGCTACGCAAATGCGCCATGGCATTTTCAGTGAAGCAATCACGCGGTTTACTAAAGGTCAGCCTGCTGAATTGACCGCACCGGTACTAGCGGAAGCGGCACGATTGATGGGTGAGTATGCCGATGCGCAGGTAGTTACAAATGTTGCCGAAGCATATCCTGGTGAAAAGAATCCTCAGCAGATAGTTTTGTCTACTAAAACGATTAACGATACGCTCGGTAGTAAATTTATGTCCGCAGACGTAATCGATACGCTTCACAATGTGGAATTTTCTACAGAGCTGGTTGACGATTTTACCGTTAAAACAGTTGCACCATATTGGCGCGCTGATATACATATCGCTGAGGATATTATAGAAGAAGTGGGGCGATTGAACGGATTCGATACTATCGAACCAACGTTGCCGCTGCGTGATTTTACAGCCGTTCATCCTGCGGAATTCGACACGCTTCGTGCGCAGATTCGAAAAAGCCTGGTTCGAGCCGGGGCGAACGAAGTGCTGACGTATAGTTTTGTGCACGGCGAGGTGTTGAAAAAAGCTGGGCAAGATGTTGAAAATTCTTATCGCATTACAAATAGTATCAGTCCAGACTTGCAGTACTATCGCCAAACGCTGACGCCGAGCTTGCTAGGCTTGATATATGCAAACGTCAAACAAGGCTACGATCAGTTTGCAATCTTTGAGGTGAATAAAACTCATCCGAAACAGCATGGTCTGACTGACGAAAATGTTCCCGAAGAAGTAGATATGATCGCGTTGACAGTAACGAGTAAAAAGGTAAAGAATGGCAGCGCATACTATGATGCGAAAAAAATGCTCGACTATCTAGGGGTATCGCTTGGCTTAGATTTACACTACAGTCCAATAGATGCCGATCCAAATTACGCTGTATCTGCGCCTTTTGAGTATCGCCGTGCTGCATTGGTGACTGATAGAAAGACTGATACATTTATCGGTATCGTTGGTGAGTATAAAAAATCTGTCAGTCGTGCATTCAAATTACCAGAACATACTGCCGGCTTTGAAATTGGAACCTTGGCGTTGTACCAGGCGGTCACGAAATTAACGAGTGATTATATGCCGCTTAGTCGCTACCCAGGCACAGAGCGAGACATTTGCTTCCAAGTAAATCAGTCGATAAATTACGGCGATATTGTCGCATGCGCTGAAGCGGTGTTGCAAGATAGTAATTTGGAGACGACCATCACGCCAATTGACATTTACCAAGCGGAAAATAGTAACACGAAGAACGTTACGATTCGTATTAAATTAACCGCACACGACCGTACATTGACCGGCGACGAAATTGCGGTTGTGATGCAGCGAGTAGTATTGGCTGCGGTCGAGCGCCTACGTGCGACAATTGTTTAAATGAACAGACATACTATATCGTTACGTCGTTTATTTGTTATGATGTAATAAGTAACGATAACCAGAATAAACACAGAGGATTTTTACCATATGTACATTACTATTGTCGGTGGCGGCTTTGGCGGCGTAAAGACGGCCTTGGAACTTGCAAAAGAATCAACCAACCAGATCACTTTAATTACTGACAAGCCGGACTTTCAGTACTATCCAGCACTATATGGTGCGGCGACAGGACGTAGTCATTTAGAATCATGGGTGCCACTAACGACCATCTTCAATGGTAAAAAGAACGTTACGATACAATACGATACGATAGAGACGATCGACCCTCTAGCAAAGATTTTATCTGGAAAATCAGGCCAGACATATGCATACGAAACATGTGTCATGGCGTTAGGTACAGTAACGACATATTTTGGCATTCAAGGATTAGAAACATATTCTTATGGCATTAAATCAGCTGGCGAGATCGAAAAGTTAAAACAGCATATTTATACTGACGTTGCCGAAGGCCGTGGGGTTGATAAGCGCTATATCGTTATTGGTGCGGGCCCAACTGGTGTCGAGTTAGCAGCAGCGTTAGGTTCGTATTTAAAGAAATTAAGTAAACACTTACGAGTAAAAGATTCAACTATGCATGTAGCGCTAGTCGAGGCCGCACCTCGTGTATTGCCGCGCATGAGTGAAAAGGCGAGTGCGAAAGTATTGCGTCGTTTGGAAAAGCTGGGTGTGAAGGTGCAGACAGGGAAAACGGTCGAATCTGCAACCGAAGACTTAATTACAGTCAGTGGCGAACTGATGACGAGCGATACTATCATTTGGACGTCCGGTGTAGCAAATCATCCGTTCTATAAAGCAAACGCCGACAATTTTGAGTTTGCACCGAACGGCCGTATTGTTGTCGATTCACACATGCAGACAAAAAATGGTGTCTACGTTATTGGTGATAATGCTGCTACGCAGTTCACGGGCTTGGCGCAAACGGCGCTACACGATGCCATATACGTCGCCAAACATCTTGAGCGCGTGGCTAATGGTCAGCCTTTAATGGACTATACGGCAGTCATGCCGCCAGTTGTCGTACCAGTAGGTGCCTTCTGGGCAGTATTCGAATGGCGAAAAATTCATATTACTGGAGTAGTTGCAGCAATGATACGGCGCGCTGCTGATTTTATCGGCTACTCTGACATTCTTCCTATTGGCCAAGTGTTTGGTATCTGGCGACCGCACCGAGTGTGGCATGACGAGCCGAAGCTTTCGCCCGTTGAAGCAAAAGAATAAGTTTGATTATGAAAAGACCCGGCCACCTCACGCATTTACGCGCTTGGTGACCGGGCTGACCCTTCAATGTGAAATTCAGCTGTTAAGCTGTTTGACGGCGTCTTCGCGTAACTGGCTGAGCAGTGCGGCGACTTGTCTGTAGTGCGGAACAAAATTGACTCTCTCTACGAGCCAGCTGTCGACTGTCCGAGCGATCGTTTCTGTCTTGATTGTGCCATATCCCCACAATCTTCCCCAGAAATCAGCTTTTGGATTGAGACCCCCTTCTAGCAGCGCTAGTTCCGTTTCAGGAGTGTCTGCTGGAAGGTTGAATGGCGGAAAGTAGAGAAGTCTGATCTTTAAATTGGTGATTACCAGATAACTATACCCCCACTGCATCCAAACAATGTAATACCAGATTCCGCCAGCGATAGCGAGCAAGCATACGACACTCAAGGTCCCAGTGTAGCCGTTAGTATCTGGCGTGTTAAGGCCAGCTAGGGCAACGAGCGCAATCGTTAGCAGTGTAATAGCTATCACGCCGATTTGTGCCGGTCCATGACTCCACCAGTGAAGGCGTAGAAGGCAATATATCTTCTCTTCGCCATTTGTGGGTAGGAGGGGTATTTTCGTTGCAAGCTTGATATTGACGTGGCGACTATTGTCTAATTCGAGCCTTTGGGCCTTATGTCGCCAGAGTTTCTTTTTAAACGCACCTTGCGGTATGGGTGTGTACGTATGCACGATGAGCCAGGTAGAACCTCCTTCGTTGACGAGTTCGTTAAATGTTTCGCGTCGTCTCCCTCGCCTTTTTGGTGGTGGAGTGTTGGATGTATCTTCCTGAATTCGCTTCATGGTAACAGTTTCGATTGATTTAGTCTGTATCGCAGTAGTTGGTGGCGAACTCGGCTTTGGTGGTATCGATTGTTTGGGGTTTTGGGGTCGAGGTGAGGATCGTTCGTGCATGTAGCCGATTACTGCTAGACCAAAAACTACAACTGTCACCAACGCAAAAAAGAAGTGTTTAAGCGTTATGTCAATCGGCGCGAAGTAGTAGATCAAGCCGCCAAAGAATATGACGGAAGTGAAAATCAGAGTTGCGTATCCCGTTCGTTCTGAACTCGGCATGTTGCTGAGTGTCTCGCGAAAGCGTCGCATTTCATTACGTATCATAGCCATCTCGCATTCATTGAAGGGTGAAAAGGACTATCTCATGTATCGCGGGTGCGACAATAAGGCTCATATGTTGTTATAGGCTATTGGCAGTGACAAGTCAAAGATAAGCGTGATATAGTATGCCTCATCTACGAACGTGTGTATAATTGAACGAATGTATATCATCATTAAAACGTTAAAATACGCGACAAATTTATGGCCATATTATATTGGTGTCACGCTATCATCCATCTTGGTCGCACTAACTGGTATTGCTATTCCATTTATTCTAGCAGCAGCGACTAATTTAATGGTGGATGTTGTTCGAGGCGGCCAAGCAGATGTCAGCGGCGCGCTATGGCTCGCTGTGGCATTATTCGGCTTTGATATCGCTAATACGCTCATACGAAATTACGGCGGGTACCTGGGCGATGTCATGAGTGTTAAATTAAAGGCACAGCTTTCAACGAGGTATTACGAGCATTTATTAAAGCTGCCACAAAGTTATTACGACGGCGAATTGACCGGAACGATCATCAATCGATTAAACCGTGCGATTAATGAAGTATCTAACTTCTTAAATATGTTTGCCAATAACTTTTTCCAAATGTTACTGACGACGTTTATAACGGTCATTATCGTGTGGATATATAGCTGGGAACTAGCACTTCTGATCGTTGTTATCTATCCATTATTTTTGTGGTTGACGGCGCTAACAAGTAAAAAGTGGCAAAAGCTGCAGACGGAAAAGAATTTAGAAGTAGATATTGCAAGTGGACGCTTTGCTGAAGTGGTTGCACAAATCAAAGTGGTGAAAAGCTACATTCAAGAAAAGTTAGAGCATCGTCATTTTCGTCGTCGCTATCACAAAACAGTCATGCTGACGCGTGAGCAGTCAAAGTACTGGCATGTGATGGACGTAGTTCGCGGATTTGTCCTGTCAGCAATATTCTTCTTGATCTTTGCTTTTATTTTTGTCCAGACGGTCGAACAGAAATTTACAATAGGTGAAATGGTTTTGCTAATAACATTAATTAATGCACTCCGCCTGCCGCTATTCAGTATGAGTTTTATCGTCGATCAGTTCCAGCGAGCGATTACGGGTGCAAAAGATTTTGTCGTTGCTATGGAGCTGGCGCCAGAAATTCAGGACAAGCCTCAAGCCCACAACCTCGAGGTGGATAAGGGCTATATCGAGTATAAGGAAGTAAATTTTGGCTATAATCACGATCATACTATTTTAAATAACGTGTCATTTGCTATTAATCCTGGTGAAAAAGTCGCGCTCGTTGGTGAAAGCGGTGAAGGCAAGACCACACTTTCAAATTTATTAATGCGTCTGTACGAACCGCAATCTGGCGAAATTAGTATCGATGGAACTAATATCAATGTCGTGACGCAAAATAGTCTACGTCGGCAAATTGCAACGGTCTTTCAAGATCCGGCATTGTTTAGCGGAACGATCAGAGAGAACATTGCCTATGCGCATCCACGTGCTAGTCATGCGCAAGTAGTAGTAGCGGCAAAGGCTGCAAATGCACATAGCTTCATCGAAAAGTTAGACAACGGCTATGACAGCGAAATTGGCGAGCGTGGCATCAAGCTTTCGGGCGGACAGAAGCAACGCATTGCAATAGCGCGCGCCATACTAAAGGACGCACCGATTTTGATATTAGACGAAGCAACGAGTAGTTTAGATAGTCGGGCAGAGCACTTGGTGCAGGAAGCGCTCGACCGGTTAATGAAGGGTCGAACGACGCTTATCATCGCGCACCGACTCAGTACGATCGCACATGTCGATAAAATCGTGACGATTAAAAACGGTACGGTAGATGAAGTTGGCGTGCCGTCAGATCTAGCACAAACGAACGGAATATACGCACAATTATTGCAGTTGCAGATGGGCGCAACGGACGCTGCGAAAAAGAAGTTGAAAACATACGACATTAGTGCGTAGTTATATGTTGTCGCGGCTAAAGCGGTTTGAGTCAGCTCGTCATTATGTGTATAATAAAGACTAATTACATGAATAGAGATAGGGAGTCTTGTTAATTATGGCCACTTCAAAGAGTCAGCGAATCGGAATATGGGTTATTGCAGGTGTCCTGCTTGTCGGAACGTTAGGTAGCTTTATTGCTATGATGCTTGCACCGGCAAATCAACAAATTGATCAGGAGGAGTTTGCGAAACAGCAAGCCACAGCCCAGCAAGAGCAGCAAGCCGCGGCTGCAGAGCAAGCAAAGTCGGCCGAGCCGCTCGATGGTTATTCTGCGGCACCATTTGACGCTGCGAGTGTCAGTGAACTAAAAAAAGAAGTCTTAGTCCAAGGTTCGGGTGATGTTGTGAAAGAGTCGGATACGATTAACGTTAGTTATTTTGGATGGCTTGCGAGTGGGCGGATATTCGATAGTTCAAAGAGAAGTGGGACGAACACTCCAATTGAATTGCCTCTAAACGGAGTCATTGCTGGTTGGACTGATGGTCTAAAGGGCGAAAAAGTTGGTTCGACAGTTAAATTGACTATACCTTCGGCGAAAGCATACGGCAGTCAAGCGTCCGGAAGTATTCCTGCTGACAGCCCATTGGCTTTTATCGTAACAATTAACAGTATCTCAAAGGCTAAATAGAGCAATGGAGGAAAAAATTCATGACGTTGTGATGGTTGGTGCAGGTCCTAGTGCTTTAGCTGCGGCTGTGTATACGACACGCGAAGATATACAGACGGTATTATACGAAAAGGGTGTCATCGGTGGCCTTGCAGCAATTACCGATCAAGTTGATAACTATCCAGGATTTCCAGAGGGTATACCAGGATTAACACTGGCTGATCAATTGCAAAAGCAAGCCGAACGATTCGGTGCGGAGATTGAATTTGGCGACGTATCAGCGATACACGATGACGGTGACGTCAAGACGCTGATCGTCGATGGTGTTAAGGTAAAGGCAAAAACAGTGCTGATCGCTACTGGCAGTGACTACAATAAAATCGGCGTTCCAGGTGAATTGGAATACTACGGACGAGGTGTGCACTACTGCGCAACCTGCGATGGTGCGTTTTACCGCGAAAAACGATTAGTCGTCGTGGGTGGTGGTAACTCTGCAATCCAAGAGGCGCTCTTTTTAACTCGGTTTACGACTCATATCGATCTATTGGTACGTAGTACAGTTAAGGCGAGCGAAGTATTGCAGCACGAACTGCAAAAGTTCGTTGATGAGGGAAAAATTACTGTTCACTTAAACACGACAACAGAGGAGATTGTTGCTGTCGAAGGCAAAGTTAAATCTGTGAATGTTATTAAAAACGGCGTGCCAGCTGTTATCGAAACCGATGGCGTGTTTGTATTTGTTGGTTTAAAGCCGAATACATCTTTTCTAAAAGATAGTGGTGTCGAGCTGGACGAGCAGGGGCTGATCAAAACAGACAAGCATCTAGCTACGACAATGCCTGGCGTGTTTGCAAGTGGGGACGTGCGAAGCGGCGCAACCATGCAAATTGCCAGCGCAGTTGGCGAAGGTGCAACGGCAGCATTGTCCATTCGTGAATATATTGACGGACAAAAAATAGCAGTCTCGTAACTGCTATTTAAGACCTTTCAGAACTTTAGCCGGATAGTCGGATACGACTCCGTCCAGGCCTCTATCGCTCAGTTGCTTCGCGCCGACTGGGCGATTTACCGTATAGGCGTAAGTAAATAGTTTGGTTTTCTTGGCTATCGCAAGGGCGAAGTCGTTAATATAAAGTCGGTGAAACCCGACGCCATCTAGTTGCATACGGCGAGCAAACGCTATGAAGATAAACGGATTGCGTTTATGTAGTAGCCATAGGTGTGCTTTTTTTGTTAATTTTCGTACGTTAAGCAGTTCGGCGGGAAGAAACGAAGAAAATACAAAAAGGTCCCAATCACTTTGGCGTTTTATGTATTTACTTTCTAACAGATCAATGACATACTGCGCTGTACCGCGTTGTTTAATTTCGATGTTCAATAATATTTCGCCATAAAATTCGTCCAATACGTCTGCTAGTGAAATAATTGGATTAGGACTACCCGCAGTTATTTTTTGCAGCTGCTTAAAGGTAAGGCTATGAACGAACGCGCGCTTGCGGTGTGTGCGAAAAAGATTGTTATCGTGGGTCAAGACCGGAATATGATCTTTCGTAAGATGGATGTCAAATTCGAGCATATCGGCACCAGCGTCGACGCCGGCACGCAGGGATTCGAGTGTGTTTTCTGGTGCGACACCAGCAGCCCCACGATGACCAATAACTAACATAATTACTGCTTAGTATAACAAATTTGTTACAATAGTAACAGTAAATAACGGAGACCTATAATGGCAGATTTTAATAAAATTCTTAACCCAGGTGACGTCGATGGCGGCATCATTAATGTAATAGTAGAAATTCCTGAAGGAAGTTCACATAAAATTGAATGGAACCGTGATCTTGCAGTGATGCAGCTTGATCGTATCGATCCTGCAATTTTCGCAAAGCCGACTAATTATGGTTTCATTCCTCAGACGTTGGATGAAGACGGTGATGAGTTAGACGCACTGATTATTACTGATGCTCCACTAGCGACAGGTATCTTTCTAGAAGCGCGTGTCATCGGTGTCATGAAGTTTGTCGATGACGATGAAGTGGATGACAAGATCGTTGTCGTACCTGTGGATGACCGCAATACAGGCAATGCGATTACGTCATTAGCTGATCTTCCAAAGCAAAAGATTGCGCAAATCGAACACCACTTTACGCACTATAAGGATCTAAAAAAGCCAGGCAGCACTGTGGTTAAAGGCTGGGGTGATGTGGAAGAAGCGAAAGCGATCATTCACGAATCAATTGAACGTTGGAATACTAAGTAATCTAATCCACATTGAAAAATAACCAGCTTGACGGCTGGTTATTTTTTCTTACGGGCGGCTTTGTCGCGGATGATCGCCGCTGCTCCAGAAAGGCTTTCAATGACGCCCAGCTGTCGCAGATGAGCTCGTAGCTTATTGCGCGCATGCGTCGTTGTGACAAGTTCTTGCCATGCCTGTTTCGGTTGAGATAACTTGCGAGTGACGACTTCGACGACGTCGCCGTTTTGCAATGGTTTATCGAACGCATGAATATTACCGTTTACCCGAACACTATAGGCATGTTTGCCAATGTCGCTATGGACAAGATAAGCAAAGTCCAGTGGAAGTGCACCTTCGGGTAGATTGTATAAATCTCCTTTAGGAGAATAGACGAATATCCGATTACCGAACAAATCGATATTTAACTGATCTTGTGAAACTTCTTCGTTATCGCGAAGACGCTGAGCAACCTCCTGTAGTTGTGATATCCATTGAAGGTGGGCAGGCATCGTCGTTGAGTTGCCTTTACGCTTCGTATAATTTTTACTGGATTTTTGTTCATGATAATGGAAGCTCGCTGCTAGTCCGCGCTCAGAGAACTCGTGCATCTCGAATGTGCGGATTTGAAATTCAACAATCTGCTTATTCGGTGTAATAACGGTTGTATGAAGGCTTTGATACCCATTCGGCTTAGGGATTGCAATATAATCTTTAATCCGGCTGATCATAGGCTGGTACATGCTGTGAAGAATGCCTAGGGTTCTATAGCAATCTTCTTTGTTTTCCACGATGACGCGTAGAGCCATCAAGTCATAGATGTCGTCAATATTGCCGTCAACTTTCTTAATTTTTTTATACAAACTATATATACTTTTGACTCGACCGTTCACTTCGAATTTAATCTTTTGTTTTGTCAGTTCTTCTTCGACTTCATGGCGAACGATACCTAGTTTTCGCGTGCTTTTACCGAGGCGTTTTTGCATCAAATTTTTCAACCGCTTAAACTCCTCAGGTTCAAGATAGCTGTAAGCAAGTTCTTCAAGCTGCATACGCACGCGCCCCATGCCTAATCGATCGGCCATGGGTGCGAAAACCTCCAGGCTTTCGCGGGCGATCTTTTTTTGTTTTTCAGGACTCATATGTTGCAATGTCGACATGTTGTGTAGTCGGTCGGCAAGCTTGATGATAATTACCCGCACGTCCTGACCGACGGCGATTAAAAGCTTAGACAAGTTATCCTTTGTTTGTGGAAGGTATTGGGTCAGGTCTTGCATTCCTGCACGCGCCTGTGACACTTTCGTGACTCCGTCAACTAAAAACGCAACGTCACGACCGAATAAGTTTTCAATTTCTTCTAACGATGCATCCGTATCCTCTACGGTGTCATGCAGAATACCCGCAAGTACAGTGTCGATGTCCATGCCCCAATCGACTAACGTATCGGCAACATGCAATGGGTGGATAATGTACGGCTCGCCGCTTTTGCGTTTTTGTCCCGTATGCGCCTTAGTGGCAAAGTCAATTGCATGCTCAAGCTCGAGCAATTGGTTCTCTTCGTAATGAAGAGCAGCGCGTTCGAGCAGTTCATGTTTGTTCATAGGTATTAGTATAGACGAAAAAGGACGTTCAGTGTACTGTATTGTCGCGAGCGAAAGAAGAAGGTAGCTGCGACGTGGAATCAGGCGGAGAGTTTGCTAATTGGTAAGAGTGCGTATACTCACTGTCGGCTCCGCTCACCGTGCTTAGCCTGCTATGGATAGGTAGAGCACGGTGAGCTGTCTAGTCTCACGTATTTCCAGTATGACGTCAAACAGTATATACTGTTGGTAATGCTAAAGCTTAGTTTACAAGGAGAGTTACATTCATGAGTCAGGTAAAGGTTGCAATTAATGGATTTGGTCGTATCGGCCGAAACGCCTTTAAAATTGCATTTGAACGTAGCGATATCGAAATCGTTGCCATCAACGATCTAACGGATACGAAAACATTAGCTCATCTATTAAAACATGATTCATCATATGGCACGTACCAACATGAAGTTGGCCATGACGAAACCGGGATAATCGTTAATGGTAAGCATATTGCTGTTCTTGCCGTTATGGATCCTGCGCAGTTACCGTGGCGTGATTATAGTGTTGATGTCGTGATCGAAAGTACTGGATTCTTTGTTGATCCGGCTAAGGCGCGCGCGCATATCGATGGAGGTGGAGCTAAGAAAGTAGTCTTATCCGCTCCAGCCAAGGGTGAAGGTGCTGATACTATCGTATTAGGTGTTAATGAAGACAAGATTGAAAATGGCACTGAGGTCATTAGCAATGCTAGCTGTACGACAAACTGCATTACGCCTGTCATGGCTGTCCTAGAAAGTCATTTCGGTATCGAAAAAGCTATGATGACTACCGTTCATAGTTATACTGCCAGCCAGAAATTACAGGATGCACCTGCGAAGGATTTACGCGAAGCACGTGCTGCAGCTGAAAATATCGTCCCAACGACGACAGGTGCAAGTATCGCGGCAGCACAAGCGCTTCCAGCCTTGAAGGGTGTGTTTGGTGGGCTTAGCGTCCGCGTGCCAACCCCAGTCGTCAGCATGAGTGACTTCTCGGTCGTGCTGAAACGTGACACAACTATCGAGGAAATTAAAACTGTTTTCCGTGAGGCGGCAAAACAACCATTCTACCAAGGTATCTTGGATGTCACCGAAGAGGAGCTTGTTAGTAGCGACTTTAAAGGTAATAGTCATAGTGCAATTGTTGACCTACCACTAACGAATGTTGTCGGTGGTAACCTTATTAAAGTTGTTGCATGGTATGACAACGAATGGGGTTATAGTAACCGATTAGTCGAGCTGGTTGCAGATGTCGGCCGCTCATTGCGCTAGTAAATAATAATAAGCGCCTCGCAATTACGGCGAGGCGCTTTTGTTTTGTCGCAAAAATGCTTATACTTAGATCATGAAGATATATCTAGGGGCGGATCATCAAGGATTCGCAATGAAAGAAGCGGTGCGGGACTACGTAAAGGCCCGCGGTTATGATGTCGAAGATGTCAGCGGAAAAGAATTGGATACAAACGATGATTTTCCGGAATTCGCTCAGGCGGCGGCACATAAGGTGCTGGGTGATCCTACTCAAGATTCACGAGCTATTCTGATTTGCGGCGGCGGCCAAGGTATGAGCATGGCGGCGAACCGCTTCCGCGGTATCCGCGCCAGTGTCATTTGGGATGCGTACGAAGCTAAGATGACTCGGAATGACAATGACAGTAACGTACTGTGCTTGCCCTCAAGAGTATTAGCTAACGACGAAGGTGAATGGAAAGATATTATTGATACCTGGTTAACGACGCCATTTGCTAGCGCCGCTAGGTATAAGCGCCGCAATGCGCAGATTGACGAGGTGTAGATCATGAGTATGATCGCACCAACCGTTTTAGCCGAGACGGCTGATGACTATAGGGCGCAAATTGAACGCGTCCACGGGTTTGCCGAACGCGTCCATATTGATATTTCTGACGGTGAGTTTGCACCATCTTTTACCTTAGGTGCAGCACAAATATGGTGGCCACAGGGATGGATCGTTGATATTCATGCGATGGTTGCTCGACCAAGTGATCATTTGGAAACTTTGGTTAATTTGAAGCCGAATATGATCATTTTTCACGCCGAGACTCAAGAAGATATCGTGCCAGTTCTGGCGCACGTCAAAAAGTTTGGTATCAAAGCGGGCATAGCCTTGTTAAAATCAACCGTTCCCAGTACAGTAGCATCGGCGATTCAAGCAGCTGATCACGTCATGATTTTTAGTGGTGAGTTAGGTAAATACGGCGGTACGGCCAGCTTAATGCAGCTAGAAAAGGTCCGTTTAATACGCGCTATTCGTCAGGACGTTGAAATCGGCTGGGATGGGGGCGTGAATGTCGAGAATGCGTTTAGTCTGGCACAGGGTGGCATCGACGTACTGAATGTCGGAGGTACTATTGCGACCGCCAACGACCCGAAAAGCGTTTATGCTACACTTGTAAGTGAAATTAATAAACACGGGATTATTTAATAGTGAGTGGGCAATTAACAATTACGCAATTAGAGAAAAAGGCGAACGAGGTTCGTCAGGATATCATTCGCATGCTAGAGGCTGCCGGTAGCGGCCACAGCGCGGGTCCGCTTGGCCTTGCAGATATCGTCACCGCACTTTATTTTAATATTATGAACATCGACCCAGCGAAGCCTGACTGGGCTGAGCGTGACATGTTCTTTCTTAGCAATGGACATACCGTTCCTGTACAGTACGCTGTAATGGCTGAGCGAGGTTATTTCGATGTCAGTGAATTGACGACATTACGAAAATTCGGCAGTCGATTGCAGGGTCACCCGGAGCGCACCAAATTACCAGGCCTCGAAAACACTAGCGGTCCATTAGGTAGCGGTCTTTCTCAGGCTGCTGGATATGCCTACACACTGCAATATATCGACGATGTTAAGCATCGCTGGGTTTATGTCGTTACTGGTGACGGCGAACTGAACGAAGGTAATATTTGGGAAGCGGCAATGTTTGCCGGTAAGTATAAGCTTTCGCAATTAATCGTGTATATCGACCGCAATAATATACAGATCGATGGATCGACAGACGACGTCATGCCGCTCGAAGACCTTCGTGGTAAATGGGAATCGTTCGGTTGGCATGTCCAGGAGATTGATGGGCATAATGTTGACAGCGTAATTGATGCGGCTAGTATGGCACGTGCAATTTCAAACAAGCCAAGTATTATTATTGCTCATACTATTCCAGGCAAGGGTGTTGATTTTATGGAGTATGACTATAAATGGCATGGTGTTCCGCCAAACAAAGAACAAGCCAAAGAAGCCCTCAAGAAGTTACGTACGCTTGATGGCAAGATTACTTCGGGAGATATCGAATAATGCACTATTCACTTAATCCAGATATATACAGTGAGAGCGTAAAACTAGAGCCGATTCGCGCAGGATTTGGCCGCGGCTTAAAAGCTGCCGGCGAAGCGAACGAAAATATCGTCGCATTATGTGCCGACCTGACTGATAGCACGCAGATGTCGCTATTCAAGGCCGAGTTTCCAAATCGATTTGTTGAAATTGGCGTCGCTGAACAAAATCTCGTTACCGTTGCCAGTGGTATGGCCCGTGCTGGTAAGATTCCGTTTACTAGCAGTTATGCAGCATTTAGCCCCGGTCGTAACTGGGAACAGATCCGTACGACAATAGCATTAAATGACATGCCTGTTAAGATTATCGGATCGCATGCCGGAATTAGCGTTGGTCCGGACGGCGCGACACACCAGATGCTTGAAGATATTGCACTAATGCGCGTTTTGCCAAACATGATCGTCCTCGCGCCTGGTGATAGTATCGAGGCGGAGAAAGCGACGAAAGCTATCGCCGAAAACGGTAAGCCTAGTTATATGCGTTTGGCGCGTGATAAAACACCGATTTTTAGTACCGAGGAGTCACCATTTGAAATTGGTAAAGCGTATGTATTAAAAGAAGGTCACGATGTCACACTCCTTGGCACCGGTGCTATGACAGCGCAGTTATTACTGGCCGCTGAGTTGTTAGAAGAAATGAATGTTCATGCTGAAGTCGTTCACGTTCCCACTATCAAGCCGTTAGATGAAGATGTAATTTTAGAGAGCGTACGCAAGACCGGCCGTGTGATTACTGCTGAAGAAGCTCAGGTTGCCGGTGGGTTCGGTGGCGCAATTGCCGAGCTGTTAGGTGAGAAATTACCAACGCCGCTGCACCGTATCGGAATGCAAGATCGCTATGGCGAAAGTGGCGAACCGGCAGAGTTAATGACATATTTTAAATTAGACGGTGCTGCAATTGCTGAACGCACGCAGCGATTCATCAGCGACGTGCCGCGCTATCATCAAGGATTTTAAGGGGGGGTTATGGGATTAACAATTAAAGAAATTCGCGACAATACGATTCGTGCACGGCATTTGATGCAGCGCAGCCGCAGTCAAGGTTTTGCTGTAGGTGCGTTTAATATTGATAATCAGGAAACATTAATCGCGGTCGCCAAGGCGGCTCAGCAATTGAGTGCGCCTGTACTCGTTGAGGTAAGCGACGGTGAAGTTAAAGCGCTTGGACTAGAGAATATCCGTGATATGGTTGATAATTACCGAGCAGAATACGGCATAGAAATGTACATCAACCTTGACCATAGCCCGACTGTCGAAGATTGCAAGCGTGCAATCGATGCAGGATTTGAGTTTATTCATATCGATATCTCTCAGGCAAACCACGATGCGTCAACAGAAGAGATTATCGAAAAGACAAAAGAAGTTGTAGAGTATGCTAAGTTTACAGGCGCACTTGTTGAATCGGAGCCGCATTATTTTGGCGGTTCGTCAAACGTTCATAAAGAAGATATCGATTATGACGAAATTAAAAAAACTTTCAGTACGCCTGAAGGTACGAAGTCATTCGTTGAAGCAACTGGTATTGACACCTATGCTGCGGCGGTAGGTAACTTGCACGGCAAATACCCCGTTCCAAAAGAGCTGGACCTTGAATTATTGCAGCGTGTTCGGGATTCAATCGATTGCCAGATTAGCCTGCATGGCGGAAGTGGTACTCCGCTACATTATTTCGAAGAAGCGGCTAGGATCGGCGTAAGTAAGATTAATATTAATAGTGATATGCGTTTTGTATTCCGCAAGACGCTTGAAAAAGTATTGGCTGATAATCCTGATGAATACGCGGTCGTTAAGTTGATGCCAACTGTTTACGGTGAGGTGCAAAAAGTCGTTGAAGAAAAAATCAATGCATTTGGTAGCGCGGGAAAGGCTGTGCAATAAATGGCCACCCCAAAGTTGCTTGCGATTGGCGCGGCTGTTCAAGATGTCTTTTTAAGCCACAGTGACGAATTCACGCCCGTTGTTGAAAATCCACACGAAAGCTTCATGAAATTAGAACTTGGCGCAAAGGCAGATGTCAACAATATTACATTCAGTACTGGTGGTGGCGCGACAAATGCTGCCGTGACATTTGCTCGTCAGGGATTACATAGTCAATTCATGGGAACGATCGGACAGGACCCTGCGGGCTTGGCAGTGCTCAATGATCTTGATCAAGAAGGCGTTGATACAACACATGTCAGTTATTCAGGCAAATACAGCACGGGGTATTCGGTATTATTACTTGCGCCCAGCGGTGAACGCACTATTCTGACGTATCGAGGCGCATCAACGCATTACGATGCGGCTAATTTTGATCTGCGTGGTTGTAACGCTGACTGGCTTTACGTTTCTAGTATGGCTGGTAGTATGGAGGCACTCGACAAAATTTTTACGCAAGCACATGAGCTTGGTATTAAAATCATGTTCAATCCAGGCAAGGGAGAGTTATCGCAGCCGAGGAAGTTAAAAGCGCTACTTGACGACGTGACTGTTTTATCAGTGAACCGTGAAGAAATGCAAACCATCGTCGAAGGTCAAGAACTGGAAGAATTAGCGCGTCATGCGCTGCACTATGTTCCAGTGATTATCGTCAGTGACGGACCCAATGGGGTTGTTGCAACTGATGGCAAAACGATTGTTCGTGCGGGTATGTATGAAGATGTTCCCGTCATTGACCGAACGGGTGCAGGTGATGCATTTGGGTCAGGCTTTTTATCACAATGGGCGCAAGGTAAATCATTAAAAGATTCGATCGTGTTCGCAAGTGCGAACTCAACGTCCGTCGTTGCAAAAATTGGCGCAAAGGTAGGTATTTTATCTGCTGATGTGCGATTACATGAAATGCCATTATCGGAAAAACCGTTTTAGCATGAACGTGATATACTATCTTTAACAGATAGGGAGTGGGCAAAAACAATGGCAAAATTTTTACAAGATTTATTACAGGCTGAAGAGCCATTATTTAGCATGGCGCTGCGGAAATTAGAGCAGGCGGCAGGTCACTCTGGTGTTGATGTTCGGCTAATTAGCGATGTAATTTTGCGGGCGCATCACGTCATGCGTGAGATTGGCTTGGATCCTGCCGATACTACCTCTTTAGAACTATATAATGCACTATTGGCACATGCTGATAAGCGGGCGCTATTTGCTGAGACGGAATTTGCCGGCTTGTCATTTAGTGGGAAGGTTATCTCATTTAACTTCGATGATATTCAGGAAAATATCGATAAGAACATTGAGCAATCTACGACTGGGCATATGCAGGTTTGTTTGCGGCGCGAACTT
>JAQGHC010000024.1 GCA_028289015.1 Candidatus Saccharimonadota bacterium
TATAATCCAATTGAAATCGAGCAAAAATGGCAGGACGCCTGGGAAAAAAACGGCACCTACCAGGTTGATTTTGCCGACCATTCCAAACCAAAATACTACGGTATGAGCATGCTGCCGGGTATTACAGGTGCAGGTATTCATATTGGTCATGGCCGAACGTTCCAGTTTAGTGACATAAAGGTTCGTGCAAAACGACAGCAGGGATACAACGCCTACAATCCGATAGGCTGGGACTCATTTGGATTACCGGTCGAAAATTACGCAATTAAAATTGGCAAAAAGCCACGTGAAGCGCATGACGAGGCAAAAGCTAATTTCATTAAGCAACTTAAGCGTCTTGGCTATAGTTACGACTGGTCAAAAGAAATCAGCACGGCTGACCCTGAATATTATAAATGGACACAGTGGATATTTAATCAGTTGTTCGCGCACGACTTGGCGTATCAAAAAGAAAGTCCACAATGGTGGTGTGAAACTGATCAGACTGTACTTGCGAACGAGCAGGTCGAGGGTGGTAATTGTTGGCGCTGTGGCAATCCGGTAGTAAAAAAGAATTTGAAACAATGGTTTTTTAAGATAACTGAATACGCTGATGAAATGCTCGAAGCAACCGATGACCTAAATTGGACTGAGATGGTGAAGACGATGCAGAAAAACTGGATCGGCAAATCCCAAGGTGCAGAAGTCGAATTTACTGTCAAAGGCCGCAATGATATCATTACTGTCTTTACAACTCGCCCTGATACCCTTTTTGGCGCAACATTTCTTGTCCTTGCACCGGAACATCCGTTAGCGAGGCAATTGGCGAATAGTAACACTATTGAATCGGTCGAATCGTATATTAGTGAGGCGGCACGTAAATCTGAAATCGAACGCATGAACGAATCCCGCGAAAAGACAGGTGTCTTTACGGGGGCGCATGCTATCAATCCGGCGACGGGTGAAAAGATGCAGATATGGCTTGCTGACTATGCACTAGCGAGTTATGGAACGGGCGCATTAATGGCAGTTCCGGCTCATGATGAACGAGACTTTGAGTTTGCAGAAAAGTTCCAGTTACCAATAATTAACGTCGTTGAAAAGCCGGATACAAGTGATGAAATCGGCCATTATCACGGTGAAGGTGTCCTAGTGAATAGCGGTCATTTTAATGGTATGCGCAGCGAAGAAGCGCGCGAAGAAATCGTCGCTTGGCTCGAACAAGAACAGACCGGGCGCGTAAAAACGACCTATAAAATGCGCGACTGGTTGATTAGCCGTCAGCGATATTGGGGCGCCCCGATTCCAATTATTCATTGTCCCGAACATGGTGCGGTTGCCGTACCGGATGATCAGCTGCCAGTTGTGTTGCCTGACGTAGAAGACTACAAGCCAAAAGGCGGTGCGACTTCCGTCCTTGCTGGCGTCGAAGAGTGGGTAAACACGACGTGTCCGACTTGTAATAGTCCAGCCAAGCGCGAAACCGATACGATGGATGGCTATGCGTGTAGCAGTTGGTATTTCCTCCGCTACCTTGATCCATTTAATGATAAGCAGGCATGGGATCCAGAAAAGATTGCTCACTGGGGCCCAGTCGACTTTTATAACGGCGCTGATCATGCCGTAGCTCATTTGTTATATTCTCGTTTTTGGATGCGCTTTTTCTATAAGCTTGGCTTAGTACCGACGCCCGAACCATTCAAGCGCATGATGTATAACGCTTACATTATGGCTCCAGATGGTTTAAAGATGAGTAAGTCAAAAGGTAATGTGATTGATCCGTTAGAGATTATGGATAGTGGCTATGGTGCTGATGCACTTCGCGTATACGAGATGTTCATTGCGCCATATGATCTCGAAGCTCCCTGGGATACGCGCGGCGTGCCAGGTACGTATCGATTCCTCAGTCGTGTGTGGAATCTCACCCAAGAATACGCTGAATCTGGCGAAGTTGTTCTGGACGATAAGGCTTCCGCCGAGATTCTTACTATCGCGCATAAAACAGTTAAAAAGGTCACCGAAGATATTGAAGGTGATAAATTTAACACCGCCGTATCTTCGATGATGGAGGCAGTCAACGGGTACTTCAAATTGAAGGAGACGTACACGATAGGCAAGTCAGATGCTTGGACGTTTGCGATCGAATCATTACTACAGGTACTGTCGCCATTTGCGCCGCATATTACCGAAGAATTATGGCATCAACTTGGTTATGAAACAACTATTCATATTGATACGTGGCCAAAGTGGAATAATGAATATTTACAAACAAGCACTATGACGATCATCGTTCAGGTAAACGGTAAGGTGCGCGCCAAGCTGACGATGCCTGCCGATACGCCAGAGGATAATGTAAAGGCGCTAGCTGTTATTGAGTCTAATGTCGTTAAGTTCCTAGAAAACAAAGAACCGACCAAGGTCATCTACATCCCTGGCCGGTTAGTGAATATTGTCGTTTAGCCTACTTACTTACTTCAACGGACTTTGCTAGTATCTCTTCCTTGTTGTCTAGATTGACGTCTTGTTTAAATAATACGAACGTATCCGTAGGCTGGTAGGATAGTCCGTTCTCGCTATCAAACGCATTAGCTGACAGAGTGACCGTCAATAGGTCATCCACTTTGTCGATATCTATTGGGTATCCGGCTTTGTTAGCTTCTTGAATGATTGCATTTGCTATTGTGCGGTCTTGACCGACTGGATATGTACCAATGATATCTTCGGCACTTTGCGGACCAGTGTGAATTGCCTGGTTGATTTGATTATCAAAGACCTGCTCGTCGGTAAGGGGCTTGTCGGGTATGGACGTGGCCTTGGTTTCGCTATTCACGCCAAGGACAGAGCCCATGGCGATCAGCCCGCCAACCGCAGTAGCTCCGACTAGGGCACGGTCACGACGAGTGAGATGATAGGGGTGGTTGTGTTTTTCGGGGTAAGTGCTGATAGAACGCATAAAACAATTTCCTTATTTATAATATCATTATAGCACTTATGCTAATAAATGTCAATACACCCTTGAGTATTCATCGGTTGTGAGGTATAATAATCTTAAGTTTTATTATAAATACCTATAAAAGGAGATCTTTCCATGGGACAACCAAAAAAACAGAGTAGCCCGCGTAAAACCGGTACTCGCCGTAGCCACCTAGTATTAAAATTAGCACGTCGCGTTAACGGTACTTCACCAGTTAAAGTACGCACCACTAAGCGTGAAACAGGCAAGAAGAAGCTTGTCGTCGCCGCAGAAGCGATTAAAGATGCTGTAATAAAGAAAACGACATCAGCTAAAAAAACCACAAAATAACCCACCTGCAAACCGTAGGCGTATCTTAAACAAACCTTAGTAACAGAAAGAACCAAACCGCTATGGCTTCTAACCGACACCTTGGACGTATCGTTGCACTACAAAGTCTTTATGAATATGAATTTCGTGTTCAATCCGAAGATAAAACTGTAGATATCGATGAAATTCTAGGACGTAACCTTGAACGTTACGAATCGGCAATCGACGACAAAGATTTTGTCTCTCGTCTTGCCCATGGCGTACTTGAACAGCAACCGGACCTCGATGCACGGATTCAACCTATAGCACCAGACTGGCCAATCGAACAGATTGCCCGTATTGACCGTACGATTCTTCGTATGGGTCTGTATGAACTTTTGCACCTTGCTGATATCGTACCACCGAAAGTGGTCATCAATGAGGCTGTCGAGCTGGCGAAGGCGTTCGGTTCTGATAATTCAAGTAAGTTTGTGAACGGTGTCCTGGGAACAGCATTCCGTAATCTTATTGAAGGAAAACCAGACGATGCAGAACCCCAAGTTTGAGCGATTTAAGAAATATTTTAATCGGCATAAACCGTCGATTCAAGAAATTGTCCGAGAACCTACTGCTGGCGGCATTGTTTTTCGTCGAGACAAAGACAATAATGTCGAAGTATTACTAATCCAAGACGCAAAAGACCGCTGGACTATTCCGAAGGGTCATATCGAACCAGGTGAAACAGCCCAGCAAACGGCAAAGCGTGAAATCGGCGAAGAGGCCGGATTGCACGACACTGAAGTATTAGGTTGGCTTGGAAAGATCCATTTTCGCTACCGCCGAGTCGATAAATTAGTACTAATGACAACGCAAATTTATCTGGTTCGCGCCACTGGCGACACGAACGCTATCCAAAAAGAAGAGTGGATGAATGGAATCAAATGGTTTAAGTTTAATGACGCTTTAGATGAGATCGAGTACGAAGATATCGGTAAACTTATGCTGCTTGCTATGAAACGCATACGACTGGAGAATTTATAATGAGTGGCATGCAAACGGCACCATATCAGGATTTCGCACGTGAGTACTTTGGCTTTGAATTTAAGAATATTGACCTATTAATTACGGC